>CAYTSL010000099.1:0-6810 GCA_964440415.1 uncultured Flavobacteriaceae bacterium | reverse complement strand
TTTAAATTGCTCAATCAATTTATTTACATAAACTGAATCTTTCACTTTTTTCTCATCTATATTATTGTAAGTCCCTAAGCTACCATCTTTGTTGATAGCTAGCATAGGAGTTGTAGTATTACTGCTTAATATTTGAAGTGTTAGATCTAAATTTGTATTGGTATCACTTCTTACAAGCTCCGTTTCTGCGAAGGACCAATTTTCCATTTTGGTTCGTTCTTCTGCCTTAAAATTTTGAAAGAAAATATAGGTGTTCCAAAGAATTAATGAAATGATAACAAAGGATGCAACTATGATAATCCAACGGATTAAATTTCTATTTTCAGAAAATATCATTAACGACTTTAAATTTCTATTTTAAATATAATGCAATTATGTTAATATTATTGTTTTATATGTTAGTAACCTTATTTTTTCTTAGAACTGATATTACTTAACTTTGACAAAAATCAAAAAAAATGAAATCTTTTGAGCCTAAAGATCTTACTGTTGAACAATTACATAGTCATTTACTAAATGCTATAGGACCTAGACCTATTGCCTTTGCCAGTACATTAAATAAAAAAGGTGTTCCTAATTTATCACCATTTAGTTTTTTTAATGTGTTCAGTGCAAATCCGCCCATTTTAATTTTTTCTCCGGCTAGACGTGTTAGGGATAATACCACTAAACATACCTTGCAGAATGTTGAGGCTACAAAAGAAGTTGTAATAAATGTGGTCAATTATGATATGATCCACCAAACGTCTTTAAGCAGTTCCGAGTACCCTGAAGATGTGAATGAGTTTGAAAAGGCTGGATTTACTATGTTAGATTCACATAATATTAGACCATTCAGAGTTGGTGAATCACCAATTCAATTTGAATGTAAGGTCAAAGATATTGTTAAGCTAGGGAAAAAAGGAGGTGCAGGTAATTTAATTATTTGTCAAGTTGTAAAAATGCATATTTCTACAGAGATATTAAATAAGGACAAAAGTATAAATCAGGAAAAACTTGATTTAGTGGCTAGAGCCGGTGGAAATTACTATAGCAGAGCTAAAGAGGGATTTTTTGAAATTCCAAAACCATTATCTACTTTGGGTATTGGTGTAGATTCTTTACCAGATCATGTTAGAAATAGTATGATATTAACAGGAAACGATTTAGGTATGTTGGGTAATGTAGAAGCATTACCTTCAAAAAAAGAAGTAGAAAAGTTTATAGACGAGGTCATTGGGAGGTATCCAATTATAAAGAATGCCACACATAGAGAAAAGCATAAAATTGCACAAAATTATTTAAGTTATGGCGATGTGCAAAGCGCATTAAAATTATTATTATCTTAAAAATAAAAACAAGAATTAAATGGAAATACAAGGAAAAGTGAAATTCATTGGTGAAACTCAAACCTTTGGAGCAAATGGATTTAGAAAACGAGAAATTGTCTTAACTACAGAAGAGCAATATCCACAACATATTATGGTAGAATTTGTTCAAGACAAAACAGATCTACTAAACAATTATCAGGTTGGTCAAAATGTAAAGATCAGTATTAATTTAAGAGGGAGAGAGTGGGTAAATCCTCAAGGAGAAACTAAATATTTCAATTCAATTCAAGGATGGAGAATTGAGAATTTACAGCAAGATGCACAATCTTCAGATATTCCTCCTGTTCCACCAGCTGAAGCGTTTGAGCCTGTTGATAAATTGAATGAAGAGGATCACGACGATCTGCCATTTTAGCCTAAAAATCTGTTAGAATAAAAAAGCCCTAATTTTTATTAGGGCTTAATTTTATGATTTTAAGTAGACTTTCTCTAAAAATCCTAAAAGCAGTGATGATTAAATTCCAAGAAAAAGTCTTCATCAAATATGATGAAAATATTATCAAATAAAATAGAATTTCCTTCGGTTGAAGAAGCTTCAAAGGAAGGTTTATTGGCTATTGGAGGAGATTTAAGTCCAGAGCGTTTAATACTTGCTTATAAAAGTGGAATTTTTCCTTGGTTTGAGGAAGGTCAGCCTATTTTGTGGTGGTCGCCTGATCCAAGATTTGTTCTTTTTCCAGACAAGCTTAAGGTCTCAAAAAGTATGAAGCAGGTTCTTAAAAAGACCAATTTAAGAGTTACTAGAAATAAATCTTTTTATAGAGTAATTGATGCTTGTTCTGATGCGAGAAGATCTGGTCAAACTGGAACCTGGATTACTAAAGATATGAAACGGGCATATATTGAATTACACAATTTAGGTTATGCGATATCTGTAGAAGTTTGGGATGAAAACGAATTAGTTGGAGGATTATATGGGATTGATATAGGGAACAGAATTTTTTGTGGTGAGAGTATGTTTACTAAAGTAAGCAATGCGAGCAAAATAGGGTTTATAACGTTTATTAAAGAATCAAATTATAAATTAATTGATTGTCAGGTATTTACAGAGCATTTAGATAGTCTTGGAGCAGAAAATATCTCAAGAAATGAATTTATTAATACAATTAGTCATTAAAATAATTCAGATAATTTAAAAAATTATTGATATTAGCTATATATAATGAATAGTATGCTTACACTAGAAGATTATCAAAAAAGTAACAATAGAGAAGAGTTTATAAAAATTTTAAAAACTAAATACCCGGAAGATTATTTTAAGGGTTTAATGTACTCTATTGAATACGAAGATGAATTAATTAAACTTCAAGCGGAATTAGTGGATTTGCAACAATGGGTTGCAAAACAAAAAAAACGTGTCTGTGTAATATTTGAAGGAAGAGATGCTGCCGGGAAAGGTGGTGCAATAAGACGATTTACCGAACATTTAAATCCACGTTCAATGAGGGTAGTTGCTTTAACAAAACCTACAGACGTAGAAAAAGGACAATGGTATTTCAGGCGATATATTAAAGTATTACCTGACCCAGGTGAAATTGTTTTTTTTGACAGAAGCTGGTATAACAGAGCAGTTGTTGAGCCTGTAATGGGGTTTTGCGGTGATGTGCAATACGAGAAATTCATAGCTCAAGTAACGGAGTTTGAACATATGTTATATGAAGACGGTGTAATAATCATTAAATTCTGGTTTTCTATTACAAAGGATGAACAGGAGAGAAGGTTTAATTCAAGATTAGCAAACCCATTAAAACAATGGAAATTTAGTGAGGTGGATAAAGAAGGGCAGATAAGATGGGACAAGTATACTCATTATAAAGAGCAAATGTTTAGTAAAACTCATACAACATTTAGCCCTTGGATCATTATTAAAACCAATAACAAAAAAGAAGCTCGATTAGAAACGATTCGGTATGTACTTTCTAAATTTGAATACGAAGGGAAAGGCAACTCTGGCACAACCATATTACCAGAACCTAATGTAGCGCAGCGATATCATAGATTAGTTAAACAATTCGATTAGTACATGAATAATTTATCAGAAAAAAGTTTAAAAATGCTAAACTCTAAAAAAGGAATAAAGTACTTTATTAGAGAAGAAAGTATGACCCCTTTGAAGGCGGTTCGTATTATGAACTATGAGAATAAATTAAAAAAACTTCAGGCTGAATTAATAAAATTACAGCAATGGGTAGAAGCAAAAAATGAAAAAGTAGTTATTCTTTTTGAAGGAAGAGATGCCGCTGGTAAAGGAGGGGCAATAAGAAGGATTACACAACATTTAAATCCTAGAGAATTTAAAGTAGTCGCATTGCCTAAACCAACAGAAGAAGAAAAAGGAGAATGGTATTTTCAGCGTTATATAAATAATTTACCAAGAGAAGGAAAAATTGTGTTTTTTGATAGAAGCTGGTATAATAGGGCTGTTGTTGAACCAGTAAATGGATTTTGCACACAAGAAGAATATAATATATTCATGAATCAGGTTAATGAATTTGAACGCATGATTATTGAATCTGGAATTCGTTTAGTAAAATTCTATTTCTCTATTTCAAAAACTGAACAAGCCAAACGTTTTAGAGATATCAAATCAAGCCCTATTAAGAAGTGGAAATTCAGTAGTGTAGACCAAAGAGCAATATCGCTTTGGGATTCTTACACAGACTACAAAAATGAAATGTTTGAAAAAACTAATACAGAATTATCACCTTGGATTATTATAAAAGCAAATAGAAAAAGCTCCGCAAGGTTAGAAGTTATCAAACAAATTTTAGACATAATCCCATATAATGGAGTAGAAAAAGAAGCTTAAATTTAAACTTCATTATATCTAAAGCATTTTATTTCGTGGTCGTTAACCATTCCAGTTGCCTGCATATGTGCATAAATAACAGTTGAGCCAACAAATTTAAAACCTCTTTTTTTTAAGTCTTTACTTATGCTATCACTTAAGGGCGTATTAGGTGGAAGATCTTTTACAGATTTATTTTTGTTCTTAATTGGTCTACCATCAACAAAGTCCCAAATATATTTACTAAAGCTTCCAAATTCAGCTTGAATTTTCATAAATGCTTTAGCGTTGGTTATGGTGGCATGAATCTTTAATTTATTTCTGATAATACCAGCATCCAATAATAAAGAATCAATTTTACCTTGATTATAATTAGCTATTTTTTTATAATCAAAATCATCAAAAGCTTTCCTAAAATTTTCGCGTTTTCGTAATACGGTTATCCAACTTAACCCAGCTTGAAAAGTTTCCAATATTAAAAATTCAAATAGCTTTTCATCATCATATACCGGATTTCCCCATTCATTGTCGTGATAGCTTTCATAGAGAGGATCTCCTAGACACCAACCACATCTAATTTTGCTCATTTGTAAGGTTTTATAAATAATGCTACTAATGTAATCATTGTTACTATAAAGGAATATAATTAGAATTAAATTTGTGAAAATTTTACATATGGAAATCTATCAAGATATCGAGATAAATCAAATTATTGAAGAAAGCTTAAAAAGAAGTATTAGCTATACAGAATATAGAAAGCTTGTTGAAGATTTAGTTATACAGAATTCAACTACTGGAAATGAAAAAACAGAGGCTTTGGCAGAATATACAAAGTTGAATGATAGACGAATGAAGCGTTGGGATAAAACCTTAAAAATTTCAGAAGAATCTGAAAAAGTTTTTAGTCAAAACTATAAAAATATGACCTGGTTGGTTATTACCGAAAGTTGGTGTGGTGATGCTGCTCATGTAATACCTGTCATCAATAAAGTCGCTGAACTTAATGATAATATTGATTTAAGACTGGTTTTACGAGATGAAAATGACGACTTAATGAATGCTTATTTGACAAATGGAGGAAAAGCAATTCCAAAATTAATTGCCATTGACAAGCAAACAGGAAGAGTGATAAATACTTTTGGGCCAAGACCATCAGAAGCTACTAAATTGGTTGATGAATACAAATTAGAACATGGAAGTCTAACTCCGGAGTTTAAGCAGGACTTACAGATGTGGTATAATAAAGATAAAGGACAATCAACAATTTCTGATCTAGAAAAACTTTTGAAAGATTAATTTTTTCCTATAAAATTAAAGCTGATTGTTCCTATTTGAGAATTTTTAGAAGGATCTTCACTAAACCTAGCATTTTTGGCATATTCCAAAGCGTGATCTATTAAACATTCATTTTTAGAGGTTGAAGCTCTATTAACAGAAGTCTCAATTACTTTACCACGTTCATTAACCCTTATAGTAATAATTATTATTCCACTTTTTTCACATAAATAAATTGGAGTAGGTAAAAATTGATGTGTTCTGCCAACTAGTGAATAATACATCGTGCTATTTCTGTTTGCTCCATTAGATATACTTATTTCTTCAGAACTATCGTCTCCATTACTTGAAGTAGATTTTTGATTTTTACCCTTTGAAGTCAGTAAGTTGTTTATCCTATTATAGGTAGAAAATTCATCATCATCAGATGTATTGTTATCAGATTTGTTATTATTGTCATCTTCCGGTTCCTGTTGAGTTGTTTCCTGGGTTTCGGTAGATTTTGAATATTTGTCGTAGTGCTCCTTAACCTTATCTAGATAATTATCATCCAAATCTTTAAAATTAGTATTTTCATTGAACGCCAAATTGGTTTGTTTGGAAGAACTTGTAATTAGGTCTTTGGCTTCTAATTCCTCTTTGATTAACTCTTCAGGTTCCAATTCATAATAACTCTCTGTAGTAAACACCATATGTTGGGATAAGTGCAAATTAAAAAGCAGAAGCACAATAATTCCGGCAATTAAAGTGGTAATAATTAGGGCTTTATGTTTTGATATTAAGTTCAATATGTTTGAAAAATAACAAATTTTTGAATATAAACACTAATTTATATACGGTAAATTAAATGGACTGGACGTTTAGGGATTCAATAAATCCATCAATAGATTGAGCTTCATCAACCTTAAAGTCTCCTATTTTAGTCCTTCTTAAGGCTGATAAATGGGCTCCGGAATTTAAAGCCTTTCCAAAGTCATGAGCTAATGAACGTACGTAAGTGCCCTTGCTACAAACAACTCTAAAATCAACCTTAATACCGTCAATTTTTATGATTTCAAACTCCTTAATTGTAATAGTTCTAGGTTTTATTTCTACATCTTCTCCGGCTCTAGCAAACTCATATAATCGCTTACCATCCTTTTTAATTGCAGAAAAAATGGGTGGATATTGCGGGATATCACCAATAAATTTAGAGGTACTGCTATGGATTAATTCATTAGTTATATGGTCAATAGGAAAAGTTTTATCTATTCCAGTTTCAAGATCAAAAGAAGACGTTGTACTTCCCAAAGCAATAGTTCCCATATATTCTTTGTCTTGTCCTTGGAACTTATCAAGTTGTTTGGTCATTTTTCCAGTGCAGATTATCAGCAATCC
>CAYTSL010000098.1:0-6839 GCA_964440415.1 uncultured Flavobacteriaceae bacterium | reverse complement strand
TTTGATGTTACAAACATTTTAATTGTTGTGGTTCGTTACTTTGGAGGAGTTAAGCTCGGTGTTGGTGGATTAATAAATGCTTACAGAACTGCAGCAAAAATGGCTTTGGATGCTTCAAAAATTGTCGAGCAAACAATAAATATCGATTATCTAATTTCTTTTGATTATAAAAACATGAATAAAGTCATGCGAATTATCAAAGAAAAAAATCTAAACATTGTAAATCAAAAATTGGAATTGGATTGTCAAATTCAAATTTCTGTTAGAAAAAAAGCTTCAGAAACTGTTTTTGAAACATTCAAACAGCAGTTTGAAATAAAAATCGATAAATTATAACGATTATTTCTGCAGTTTGTCTAAAATATACTTTGGACATCTCATTGGCCTTTTTGTTTCCATATTTACAAATGCCAAAACTACACATGCTGTAGTAATAATTTCACCCTTGTGATTTGTTATTTCGTAGTCAAATTCTATCCTTGCTGTAGGTATTTTATGGAGTTGTGTTTTTACATTAATTACGTCATCATAATAAGCTGATTTTTTGAAATTTATATCTAAAGATAACACAGGAAGCATAATTCCTTCTTCCTCCATTTTTTTATAGGAAACACCCAATTTCCGAAGCCACTCAATGCGCCCCATTTCCAGATACTGTGCGTAATTCCCGTGATAAACAAATCCCATTTGATCTGTTTCACCATATCGTACTCTAATTTCAATTTCATCAGACTTTATCATCTACTTTCGAAATAATTTTTGTATTTTCATCCAGAATTAAACATGCGGAAATATTTCTTAATAATCAATAGCATTTGATTTTTTTTTTAAGAAAATTGTTCACATATTTGTCGAGTAAAAAATTAACCAAGAGAATTGCCCTTTTCTCTTTTTTTACAAAATTAGACTAACTGTTAAACTTAAGAATTAATAATGACGATAACTGCTCAATCGGTATGGAATAATTGTCTGGCATTTATAAAAGATAATATCCAACCTCAAGCATACAAAACTTGGTTTGAACCAATTGTTGCAGTTAAAATTGAGAATAATGCTTTAAGTATTCAAGTCCCTAGTAAATTCTTCTATGAATGGTTAGAAGAACATTACGTAAAAATTCTTAAAGTGTCACTTACAAAAGAGTTAGGGGAAAACGCCAAACTTGTTTACATCATTAAAATGGAAAACACTTATGGCAATAAGCAACCTTTTACAGAAAAGATTCCAAGTTCTAACAGAGGTGGTTTAAAATCTCAAGATATAGATGTCCCTTTAAAAAATAAAAGTCCGGAATTGAAGAATCCTTTTGTGATTCCTGGAATAAGAAATGTTAAAATTGAATCACAGCTAAATCCTAATTATAGTTTTGAAAACTTTCTGGAAGGAGATTCTAATCGATTAGCTAGAAGTGCTGGATTAGCAGTTGCAGCAAAACCAGGAGGCACCTCTTTTAATCCTTTATTGATTTTTGGTGGTGTAGGTTTAGGGAAAACACATTTAGCGCATGCTATTGGTGTTGATATTAAAGATAAATATCCTGAAAAAACTGTACTTTATATTTCTTCAGAAAAATTCACTCAACAATATATTGATTCTGTCAAAAAAAATAATCGTAATGATTTTATTCACTTCTATCAACTCATAGATGTATTGATTATTGATGATGTTCAATTCTTGTCAGGAAAAACAGGAACTCAAGATGTATTCTTCCATATTTTCAATCATTTACATCAAAATGGCAAGCAGGTTATTTTAACAAGTGACAAAGCACCTGTTGATATGCAGGATATTGAACAACGATTATTATCTCGATTCAAATGGGGACTTTCAGCAGAATTGCAAAGTCCTGATTTTGAAACACGTGTTTCTATATTAAAGAATAAATTATATCGTGATGGTGTTGAGATGCCAGATGATATAATTGACTATGTTGCCAAAAACATAAAATCAAATGTCAGAGAATTAGAAGGTGCAATCATTTCCTTGATAGCTCAATCATCATTCAACAAAAAAGAAATTACTCTGGATCTGGCAAAACAAGTCGTTGAAAAATTTGTCAAGAATACCAAACGTGAAGTGTCTATTGACTATATTCAAAAGGTAGTATCTGATTACTTCCAAATGGATGTTGACACCTTACAATCTAAAACAAGAAAACGACATATTGTTCAAGCAAGGCAACTGGCCATGTTTTTCGCTAAAAAATTCACCAAGGCATCTCTTGCAAGTATTGGGTCTCAAATAGGAAAAAGAGACCATGCTACTGTATTACACGCCTGTAAGACAGTAGACAACTTGGCTTCTACGGATAAGCAGTTTAGAAAATATGTAGAGGATCTTTCCAAAAAACTATCTGTTTAATTTTATTAGATCATGACTAACATACTAATGGTTTGCCTCGGAAATATCTGTCGCTCTCCTCTGGCAGAAGGTATTTTAAGATCAAAATTACCTTCAAACACATTTTATATAGATTCAGCTGGAACCGCTAATTATCATGTTGGTGATACTCCAGATAATCGTTCAATAGAGATTGCTAGAAAAAATCAAATAGACATTACAAACCAAAGAGGAAGGCAATTTATAGTCTCCGATTTTGATAGATTTGATTTAATTTATGTTATGGATAATTCAAATTATCAAAACGTCATTCATTTAGCTAGGAATGAAAAGGATGCAAAAAAAGTAAATCTCATTTTGAACGAGCTGTATTCTAATGAAAATATGGATGTGCCTGATCCTTATTACGGTGGTAATTATGGTTTTAAAAATGTATTTGAAATGTTAGACGAAACCTGTGATAGAATTGCCAATAAGCTGTTAGAATAAAGTTTAAATTCGTTTTGTATTCACATGCTATTTATTCAATTCGTCGATATTTTTAGTTTCGAGTCCAGATATTCAAAATGGTTTTATAAATTAGAAGTCAACTATAAGATACTACAATAAGTTCCTATAAAAAGAAGAATTATAATATGGAAAAAGGTAAACTCTATCTAATACCAACGAGACTAGGAGATAATGCACCTCTTGAGGTTCTCCCAATGTCAGTTAAAAAAATAATTGAGTTAGTGGATGATTATATAGTTGAAAATGAAAAAACAGCTAGAAATTTTATTAATAAAATCAATTCTGGTAAATCTCAACCCTCACTTAAAATCAATGTTTTAAATAAATTTACACAGCCTTCGGAACTGGATAGTTTTTTGATTGCTTGTGACCAAGGAAAACCAGTTGGACTAATATCTGAAGCTGGTTGCCCTGGTATAGCTGATCCAGGAGCGGAAATAGTAAAAATAGCTCATAGAAAAGATATAAGAGTTATTCCTTTGGTTGGACCATCATCCATATTGCTTGCAATGATGGCATCTGGAATGAATGGACAAAAATTCACCTTTAATGGTTATTTACCTATAGATAATTCAGAACGAAAAAAAGCATTAAAAACTCTTGAAAGAGAATCTTTTAATACAAATACATCTCAAATTTTTATAGAAACTCCTTATAGAAACAACAAATTATTAGAGGAGATATGTAAAACTCTACATCCAGAGACTAATGTCTGCGTAGCATGTGATATAACCTTACCTACAGAATATATTAAAACAAAAACCGTAGCCGAATGGAAAAATGTCACAGTAGATCTTCATAAAAGACCTACTATCTTTGTCATACATAAAGATTAAATATTGGAAACTTTTGCTTTTTTGTTCGGTATTATTTCAGAAGTGTCATACCCAGAAAATCGCTTCATATAATAAGATAGAGAAGTCCCAAAAGCATCCGAAAAACCATTTCTGCCATAACTTCTTAAAAATATCTTCACACTTCCAGGTCCAGCCAAATGTGCAGCTGCTAAAATACCAGATTCAGTAACCTTAATACCATTTATGTTTTTACCTACAAAACGATCTATATCCTTACGAAGTACCCATTTATTTCGCTGCGCATTAGCTAAAAAAGCCTTTTCCTGTAACTCTGGATTATATAAAAACTGATTAGGAGTATAAATTCCTATTAACTTTAATGTTTCTTTTCCAAATTGGTATTTACCTAGATATCCAAAATCATTTACAGAAAAATAATTTCCTCTGGATTCTTTGAAACCAAGGGCATCTTTAAAGCCTAAATATGATTTTCCAAGATATGGTAAATACTGCTCATGACCTTCAGGTTCAATAATTTCATCATTATTTACGGTATAACATAGGTCTAATCCTTGAGTTGAATAATCATTAAAATCAAGGGATGTATTTGGCGCTAATGAAAAGTAAAGTACTGCAAAAATTGATATTGGGACTCCAAAATAACCTACAATATTCTTTATCATATCTTTTAAGTTTTAAGACTTGAAAAAACAATCTTTATTGTCTGTCTTAAAATTTGGAGCAAATTTAATCTATTTATCAATACCCTGATTAACTGTTAAAAAGATTAGGATTAAAAATATAAATAATGGAATTTTAACTTTCCATTGCTATTAATTTCGAACGTTGGAGCTGGTATTTTTATAAAATTGACAATATTGAAAATAGTTTTCAACACCTTTGAATTGGTCTTAATTCTACCTAAATCAACATCTAAACTCAAATAAAACTGTCTAATTCGTTCTTGTTCAATGAATTGCGAACCACCTATTGACTCATCTCCAGTTAGCATTCCGTCAGCTCCATAACCAAATGCCAAATTTAACCATTTAGGTAGTTTACTTTTATTAAAAAAAGAGTGCATGTTAGCACTCAACCAATAGGTCTGGCCATTATAATCCTTCAAGGATTGTTCTAAAAAGTTCTCTCCTAACCGTTCGGTTCTCAATTCCGCATATTTGGTTTGATGAAACGAATATTTTAAAGTGATACGTTGCTCTTCCCAAAGTAATTCTTGACCTATATACAATCCCGTTCCTGCAGCATTAGATGCAAAATCACCCCATGAGAATCCCCATTCTTCAGAATAACCGTCAAAAATCTCAACAACAGTTAAAAATGACAAACCCAAGGTTGCTCCATAAATCAATTGGTCCTTTTTGTTTACTCCACTCCAATTTAATACGTCGGCTCCTAGTCTACCTATATGATAGGATGTTGCAACATGACCCAACTTATCCATTTGAAGCCATTCACCGTTGTCATTTATTGTATGAAACTTGGACTGCTCGTAATCACTGTACCAAAGCTGGTTCAATCCAATTAGTGCGGTCGAACCTAAAACGGCTTCACTTATAATGACAGCATTTCTTCTTTGTTTATTTAGGGTATCGCTGGGAGTTAAAAATAAATCAGATTTAGATTGAGATAGACCACAATGACTTATTAGTAAAGTTAGTATAATTAGAATACTTCGACTAGGACTGCAGCGAACCATTATCTGTTAATTCGTTGCTTATTAATCCACCTGACATATTCTTGTTTATATCTATTATGTTGAGATAAGGTCTTTGCAAACTTATGATACCCAAAATTATCTACATTGGCCACAAAATAATAATAGTCATGATTTTCCGCATTAAGAACAGCCTCAATAGAAGAAATATCTGGCATTGCTATAGGGCCTGGTGGTATTCCTGCATATTTATAGGTGTTATAAGGAGAGTCAATTTCAAGATCTTTATACAAAACCCTTTTTATTACAGTATCAAAATCACCTTTTTGTTGTTTGATAGCAAATATTACAGTAGGATCAGCTTGTAAAGGCATACCTCTTTTCAATCGGTTTAAATAAACTCCTGCTACTTTTGGTCGCTCCTCTACTTTGGCCGTTTCTTTTTGTACAATGGAAGCTAAAGCAATCACCTTTTCTGGTGTTAATCCCAATTTTTTCGCTTTTTTCAATCGAGCTTCATTCCAAAACTTATGATACTCCTTGAGCATTCTATCACGAAATTGCTCTGCCGAAGTATTCCAGAAAAATTCATAACTGTTAGGTATATACATCCCTAAACGAGTTTCTCTTGTAAAACTATTGTCCTTTAAAAATTGCTCATCTGAAAATGTATTTAAAAGTGATAAACTATCAGCTTCAATTTGTGATGCAATCCTACCAGCCAAAAGCTCAAGTCTTTCCTGATTATTAAAGGAGAGTTTAATAGGTCTGTTATTACTTCTAATGGAATTAATAATATCATTATTATTCATCCCCTTATTAATAACGTACCTACCTGCTTTAACGTTAGTGTTGTATTTCTTTCTGACAGCTAATGCATCAAACTTATCAATATCCTTTAATAATGGTATTAATTGCTCTCGAACTTCATCATATTTGGAATTGGTTGGAATATATATGTAAGCCTTATCATTTTCAAAATTAGTATTTGGCTTAAACATAGCAGCATACACATAATTAGCCAAAAGACCAGCAATTATCAAACCAATGAAAACAATAGCCAGAAGAATTTTTTTGATATACATTTATTGTTTTATTAGTTGGTATAAATATTCATTTTTATAACTTCCATCAACCAGCCTCCAGTCCTTTTTTAAACCTATCTCCTTAAATCCTTGTTTTGTAAACAGGTTTATGCTCGCTTCATTACCTTCAGTTATATTACAATATAATTGATGTAAATTTAAATGTGAAAAACAATAATCCAGTAATAATTGCAAGGCCTCTCCACCGTAACCACTATTTCTATCGTCCGAATTTTTAATTAAAATCCCAATACCAGCTCGTTTGTTTTTAAAATCGAAATCAAAAATATCTATTAATCCAATTGCCTCGTCACTATAGTTTGAAATAACTAATCTTAACTGCTTTACTTGATAAATATCTTTATGGGATTCTTCAATATATTGTTTTATTAAAAATCTGGAATAAGGAGTTTCAGTATTACTAATTTCCCA
>CAYTSL010000097.1:0-6869 GCA_964440415.1 uncultured Flavobacteriaceae bacterium | reverse complement strand
CCAACCTTAAATCCCATTTCATCAGCAACTTCCCTAATTTCATCTCTTGAAAAATAGGCTATAGAACCCGCAAAATGGACAGGAACGGTTTTCAATTCTTCCTTGTATTGAAATATCATGTTTCTGGCAAGTTCCCTTATTCCTTTTTTAATCAAATCCAAAATATATTCTGAATCCTTATTGAGAAACATAAATTCAGCAAAATTCGCCAAATATGCGTTAGGATAAGACTCTTTGTATAAATTAAACTTGATATAATCTTCATCCAGATTATATTTATGATCAAAATAGACTTTTATGTTTTTAGGCATGTGATTAAAATAATAATCTCTAATAAGCTGTTTGCCATAATAATTTCCACTGGCATCATCCATCAAAATATAGCCTAAAGATTTTACTCTTTGATGCAGTTTTTTTCCATCATAATAACTGCAATTAGAACCTGTACCCATTATACAAACCACTGCTGGATCGTTATTGTTTATAGTAGCATATACCGCAGCTAAAGTATCCTCATTAACATTAACTTCAGCATTTGTAAAAATCTCTGAAAGGACTCTTTTTAGCATTGCACTTGGAATTTCCGTTCCACAACCTGCACCATAAAAAAACAAGTGCTCCACCTTGTCCTTATGCTCCATTAAAATTTCACTCTTGCCAATATATTTTGCAAGCTTACTTTCTGATAGTATTGCAGGATTTAAGCCCTTTGTTCTTATTTTTTCAAATAATTTATTTCCATGTTTATCTACAATAATCCAATCACTTTTTGTCGAACCACTATCAATTACTGCAATCATAATAATAAAGTTAAAAAATAAGCTGCTATTAGTATAGCAGCTTATTTATGAATGTTTATAGGTTAGATGTTATTAATGTATTGAGCTAAATCAACTAGCTTAGTAGAATAACCATATTCATTATCATACCAAGAAATCAGTTTAACAAAATTGTCGCTCAATCCAATACTTGCATTTGCATCGAAAACACTTGTTCTAGTTTCAGACACAAAATCTTGAGAAACAACACCTTCTTCAGTATATCCTAAAATTCCTTTTAATTCATTCTCTGATGCATGTTTGATCGCTGCCTTTACTTCATCAAATGAAGCACCTTTTTCTAAACGACAAGTTAAATCTACTACAGATACATCAACTGTAGGAACTCTAAATGCCATTCCTGTTAATTTACCATTCAATTCAGGAATAACTTTACCAACAGCTTTTGCAGCTCCTGTTGAAGCTGGTACAATATTATTTAGTGAGGCACGACCTAATCTAAAATCCTTTTTAGATGGACCATCAACAGTAAATTGTGTAGCTGTTGCAGCATGAACTGTTGTCATTAAACCTTCAGCCAAACCGAATTTATCATTTATAACTTTAGCCAAAGGAGCTAAACAGTTAGTTGTACAAGACGCATTAGAAACTATTGTATCTGCGGCTGTAATTTTTTTATGGTTCACTCCCATTACAAACATTGGGGCATCTGCTGAAGGTGCAGAAATTGCAACTTTTTTCGCTCCAGCTTTAATATGTTTACCTGCTCCTTCTAAATTTGTGAAGATACCTGTACAATCTAAAACTACATCAACACCTATTGCATCCCATTTAAGATCTTCAGGATTGCGTTCAGAAGTAATTCTAATTTCCTTACCGTTTACAACTAATTTTCCATCCTTAACATCAATGGTACCCTGAAACCTACCATGTACTGAATCATATTTTAATAAATATGCTAAATGATCCACAGCTAATAAATCATTGATACCTACTACATCAATATCAGGTCTGCCAGCAGCTACTCTAAATGCTAATCTACCTATTCTACCAAAACCGTTAATTCCTAATTTTAAATTTGCCATTTTTAATTATTTAATTATTCTATTTACTTATTTATACTGACATAATATCAGATACTCTTAAAATTTCTTTATTAATTGGGTTATTCTCTTTAATAGCTTTATCTAAAGGCGTCGTAGACATTTTACCATTTTGCAGACCAACCATGACATTTGCTTTACCATCCATCAATAGTTCTACTGCATGTACACCCAACCTACAAGCTAAAACCCTATCAAAACAACTTGGGGCTCCACCTCTTTGCATATGGCCTAGCACAGATACTCTTACATCATATTCTGGAAGATTATCTTCAACATACTTAGCGAGTTCAAAAACATTATCTCCTGTTTTATCACCTTCTGCAACTACCACCAAACTAGATGTTTTGCCTGAACGTCTGCTTTTTTCCAAAGTAATAAGTAGCTTTTCAATACCCATATCCTCTTCAGGAATCAATATTTCTTCAGCTCCTGCCCCAATTCCTGCATTTAAAGCAATGTGACCTGCATCTCTTCCCATTACTTCTACAAAGAACAATCTATTATGAGAACTAGCAGTATCTCTGATTTTATCAATTACTTCAATTGCCGTATTCAGAGCAGTATCATAACCTACTGTAAAGTCTGTACCGAATATGTCATTATCAATGGTTCCAGGGATACCAACAATTGGGAAATCATATTCGCCACCAAACACCATTGCACCTGTAAAGGAACCATCACCACCTATAACAACCATTGCATCAATTTCGTTCTTTATTAAATTGTCATATGCTCTTTTTCGTCCTTCTTTGGTCATAAATTCCTTAGATCGAGCTGTTTTTAATACAGTTCCACCCTTTTGGATCAGATGATGCGCGCTTCTTGCATTCATATGTTCGATATCCCCTTCTATTAGCCCTTGATATCCTCTATAAATACCCACACTATCTAAATTATAAAAAGATGATGCTCTAATAACGGATCGAATGGCAGCATTCATTCCAGGTGAGTCTCCACCCGATGTCATGACTGCAATTTTTTTAATAAATTTTTTCATTAGTTATGCGAAATAAGAATTAGTAAAATTACTAAAGTAAAATCAATAAATACCGCTAATTAGCATATTTTTGAAGCTTGTAAAAAATTCAAACGTTTTCGTTAATAAATAATTTTTAGAAATAAAGTTATTGATGATTTAAAGTCATTTATTTATCAATTTCTGACTTAAAATTAACGAATTCTGGAAGTGGATTTTCCTCGATTAATTCATTATCTTGAGGAGAATTCTGTTCGTCTTTGTTTCGATCGGTACTGTCTTTAAAAATCTTTTCTAACAATTCTTTAAAATTGTCAAAATCTACACTATACGATAGCCCTAGACCTTGAGTATAACCTATTTCTTCACCAAAATTCCTTATGCTATTTTCTCTATTGAAAACTTTCGCTGTAAGGGTACCTTCTTCATTTAAAAGAAAATCAATTTGTACATCTCCTGCAATGACAGTTTCACTAACTCCACCAATAGGCACTCCTACTTTACCATTGATTAATACTCGATCAGATATTTTAGTTTGTAATGTAACACCCACTCTACCATCTGTTTGATAGTCTGGTCTGTTTTCAGCAACTTCAAAGTTTAACCCAATATTTAGCTTGCTATCACCATCGGAAAACAAGCTATTAACAATTGCTGATGCCCTTTCTGCTAAGTTACCAGCTAAGGTCTGTCGGTTTAAGTTTACTTCACTTATAAAAGTTCCAGAAGTCACTACAGATAATGCCTGTAATTCTCTACTTTCATTATCATCTAAACGATATTGTAATTCTGAATTCAATGACGAACTCACATTTGGAAATTTTAAATCGAAAATTGGATCTGGTTGTTCTAATTGTCCTGTAATATTAATCACAACATCTACAGGGATACTTCTATTAATTGGATTATCTAGTAGAATGGATGGATTAGCCTGAGTTTTGTATATGGCCTTAAGATTAATTTCTGCCTTAAGTGGATCGCCTTCCCAGGTTATTGTGCCTCCTGGTTCAACTATGAATTGCTTTTGAATGATGCCGCCATAATTAAAATTATAGACACCTTCAAAAGTCAAGAAATCTCCCCACATATTGAATTTACCATTTGTGTTTATCTCAACCAAAAGGTTTCCTGCTCCACGACCTTTTATAGAATGACCAGTTGAAGGATCAATAATTATCTCCACTTCTGCATCTTCATTTATATCTAAATCAAAATCTAATTCTAAACCTTTTATTTCCTCAAAAACAACCTCTTCTCCACTTATTTTTGACTCTTTCTCTTCCTTGGTTAAAAAGTGTATATAAGAATTGTCTCCATAAGACTCTGTATCGTTTAAAGGAATTTTAAACTCAGTTCCTTCTCTGGTTTGTCCATCTACTTTAATTACTAATTGATCGGTAGGTCCTTTTATACTTGCAGTTCCACCAATAAATCCGGTTCCATAGTAAAGGACTTCATCTTCTGCCTTGGTATTGAGAACAAGCAGTTTATTGGTTGAAAGATTTAAACCCAAACTCCAATCTGAAAAATTAATATGACTTAAGTCTCCATTAATTCTACCTCTAGAATTGTAATAAGTGTCGATCATCTCTACGTTATTAAAAATAAAGCTTTGATTTTTTAGTGACACCGAAGCATTATCCTGAAAACTATAATCTACATTCAAATATGGAATTTGTAACCCAGCCTGATCTAATATTAATTCACCATCAATAGAAGGTCTATTTAAACTTCCAGAAACTTTTGCCTTTCCTGTTACCAAACCTCTAATTTGATTGATAACATCTTCTCCCAAAGGATTTAATGGCTGTAGATTGAATTTATTGAAATCTACATCCAAATTAATTGTTGGACGTTTTTTTGATACATCAATATTACCAACGGCTTTGAAGGATTGATTTATATCATCTTTAATGGTTGCATTTACCTTATAATTGGTCAAAGATTCATTACCTACAATATTTGCATCAAACGACCCGAAATCAAAATTATTGATTTTAAAATCTTCAATCACTACTGTGGAATTCGGCAAATACACACCGTTTTTTTGTAAAATATCTAGTTTACCATTAACCGTTCCGTTTAGTTTTAAACTATCAATTGCAGGGGTTATTTTAGTTATATCTACATTATTAAAGTCGAGTTTAATATCCTTATATCCTGTATCCCTCACAACTCCTGAAAGTTTAATGTCTTCATCTTCATGATTCATAAATAATTTATCAAATTCAAAATTTTTAAAATCTCGATCGAATATGATTTTGTTATGTTGGTCTCTGGATTCGTTTACAAACCACGTGCTGTTCTTAAATGTTACATCAGATTTTTTAAAACCTAAAACGGATTTGTTTTCTTCATTTATTGTATAGTACAAATTTAAGTTATAAGAATCGTCATTCCGTTTACCACCTTCAAACTCTGTACGAATAAATAGAGTGTCCTTTAACGTAACATTTATTAAACTAAAATTTGATACATCGTAAAATTTAGTATTCAAACTATCTATCTGTACATAGGTATTGTAAAGCGGATTTTTATTGTCAATATTTAATTGAATTTGATCAGCAAAGTAATTGAACAGTTTTATTTTAGGTGATTTAAAAGTCAATTTAAAATCTTTTTCATCACTTTTAACACTGCCTTTAATAAAGGTATTTCTGCTTAACTCAATTTTTGGCACAAATACTTCTACAATCTTATTATAAATCTTAAAATTAAAATCTAAATATTGATCTGTTTCTATTTCATTAGGTACATAGTTAGTGTAAATACTACCCAAGGAATTTTCCATCATTTTACCCAAGTCTCTAAAGCGAAATTTACCACTTAATTTACCCTGAATAATATCTGGTGAATTGATCCCTATCAAACGTTCGTTACTACTATTATAACTAGAGGTAATTGCAAAATCCTTAAAATAATAATTATCGTTTTGATTTTTATAAGATGTATTCTTGAACTTAATATCTCCATAAGCATCATCGATACTTGTCGCCTTCATTTTCATTTCAACCAATCCTTTAAAAATAGATAAGCTATCTCTTGATACAAATTTTAAAGCATTAAGATCGGCATATTCCACATCTGCAATAAAATCAAAGTTGTAAATATCTTTTGAAAGATCAGCAAGACCAAAAAAATCAAGTTTTAAATTCTTATCACTTGAATTGAATTTTCCATTGAATTTTTTGTTTTCAAAAGTGCCAGAAACTTCTAATTCACTATAATTGTAACCATTATATTCAGCAGCAAAAATATCTCCCTGAGCTTTTATATTCATTTTATCCAACAAAAAACTTTTACCCTCTACATTTAAATTAAATGAAACTTTTCCTAATTTTTTATTATCTAATAATTCACCTATCAAAAAATCATTAACAATTATGTTTCCTTTATATGCTGCATTGTCTATATCATCAATTCTATTAAGTTGTAATTGCGAATCTATGTTTCCCAATTCAGTTGATATAATTGTATTGGTTTTTATTAGTTTGGAAGTTATTTCAGAAGTTCCTCTGATTTTAAAGTTACCAAACTTTTTAAAAGTCGAGGGAATGGAAGCACCAAGTACATTGGGCATTAAAGAAGTCAAATCGTAATAATTGGAAGATAAATTAGTAAAATTACCAATCATCTTAAAATTATCTTCTTCAGCATTAAACAAATTTTTAAAATTAATATTACCGTATATCTTCGTGTTTCGACTAGTATTTACTTGGAGATTATCAACTTGAAGATCGTTTAAAGTTCCTGATAAGTCAGCAGTAAAATCTGCTACTTCTTTTTTACCAAATTCGTTGTAGAATGTATTAAGCTCCTTTAATGAAATTGTTGAATTGATAAATTTTGCTTCTAATTTTACTTGATCGGTAAAATATTGAAGGTTTTCACGTGCATACTTAAATTCTAGATTACCAGTGATTTCGGATTCTGCGGTCTTAATATTCAGCTCTTTAAATGTCATTCCGGTTAAAGTATAAACAAAATCAGATTTCATTTCTATTACTT
>CAYTSL010000096.1:0-6872 GCA_964440415.1 uncultured Flavobacteriaceae bacterium | reverse complement strand
TGGAAGAAGTTGTTGTAACTGCCCTTGGTATTCAACGGCAAAAGAAAACACTTACCTATCAAGCAGAAAAAGTAGGAGCTGAAGAAATAAACCAGGTGAGTCCTACTAGGGCTGCCAGTGCATTGGCAGGGAAAGTTGCAGGTATGCAAATTAACGTGCAAAGTAACGGTGTAAACCCTACTACGCAAATTCTTTTAAGAGGGTTAAGATCAATTACCTCAAGTAATAGTGCCTTAATAGTTATTGACGGTTCTATTGGTTCTCAAGGTGCATTTGACGATTTAAATCCTAATGATATTCAAAGTATGAATGTACTAAAAGGAGCCACAGCAGCAGCTCTTTATGGTGGTGCAGCTGGTAACGGAGCCGTTATCATTACAACTAAACAAGGAACAGCTGGCGAAGCCTTTAGAGTTGGAATATCTTCAACAGCTACTTTTGAAAATGTTGCCTATATGCCAAGATTCCAATCTGAATACGGAACTGGATGGCAAGGTGCTTATGATAATATTGAAAACACAAACTGGGGACCACGTTTTGATGGTCAAATTCGTCAAATTGGGCCTACTATGCGTCCTACTGATCCATTACCAACACAAATGGTTCCTTATGCTCCTGTTAAAGATAACTTATTGAATTTCTTTAATACGGGTTCTACATTGCAAAATACAGTATATTTTAGTGGTGGTGGTGAAGATTCCTCACTCTACGTATCTGTAGGTGATCAAAAAACGGAAGGGATTGTTCCTGATGATAACTATAAAAGAAATACGTTCAGGGTGAATGCTACAAAAAAGCTTGGTAAATTAAAATTAAGTTTGTCTTCCAATTATTTAAGGGATAAGGCGAACGTTGTAGGTAATACTATTGGTGATCAAAACAGGCCTTTGTATTGGTTTCTTTTAAATCAATCAGCTAATATTCCTTTAGATCAATATAAGGATTGGGATAATCCTAATAGTTATGCATATGCTGACAATTATTATAATGCTTATTATCAAAACCCGTATTGGGGCGTAGGTACTAACCGTAATATTCAAAAAACATCTAGGTTGATAGGTAATATAGCCGGAACATATGAAATTACTGATTGGATGTCCTTTACAACGCGATTTGGTATAAATACAGGTACTGGATTTGAGAAAGATTGGAGAGCAGCTCAAACTTATGACCCTGTTCTACAGTCAGCCCATTCTCCTGTTGCGTCTTTTGTTAGCGATTCGGAGTATCAGTTTACTACCTATACCACAGATGCCCTTTTAACTTCTAATTTTGACATTACTAACGATGTAACTTTAAGTGCTATTTTAGGTGCAACTAATACAACGGCTGAACAAAGAGATAGCAGGATAAGAGTAAATAATTTAAGCATCCCTAATTTTTACGATGTGTCAAATGGTACTGGGCAGCCTGTTATTGACGTTGATAATGAGAGAAAAAGAACATATGGTTTCTTTGCCGATTTAAACTTTGGTTATAAAGATTTCTTATTTTTAAATCTTTCTGGTAGATATGATTATACATCTACATTACCAACTTCAGATAATAGTTATTTTTATCCTGCAGGAGGTATATCATTTGTAGCAAGTGATGCTTTCCCAGAAATTAAAAATGGTGCTTTATCATTTTTAAAAATTACGGCTAGTAACTCGACGGTGTATAATGATTTAGGTGCTTATCAAACAAATGAAACCTTTAATCAGGGTACTGGTTACCCATTCGGTACATTAAATGGATTTGTTGTATCTGGTACCGCAGTTGATTCTGGTCTTACAAAAGAGAAGATCAATACCACAGAGTTTGGTTTAAACATGGCATTCTTTGATAATCGTTTAACATTTGATGGTGCTTATTATTTTACAACGTCTACAGACTTAATAACAAGCACTACTCCTTCTGTAGCTTCTGGAGCTACTAACTTTTTAACCAATATTGGTGAACTTAAAGGTTCGGGATATGAGTTAACATTAGGTGGTACAATTTTACAATCTCCTGATTTTTCCTGGGATATGAATATTAATTATTCACATAGCGAACAGGAAGTAACAAAAATTAAAGAAGGTGTAGATGAAATACAAGTATATGCAACAGATGTTGGTGGTGATGTAGGTATTTTTGCTGTTGTTGGAGAACAATTCCCAACATTAAAAACGTCTTCATATACTAGAGACCCTCAAGGAAGAATAGTTATTGACCAAGCAAGTGGTGATCCAATACAAGGACCTTTAAAAAAGCAGGGGCAAGTAACTCCAGACTATATCATTGGACTATCATCTTCTGTTAATTATAAAGGATTTCGTTTAGCAACTACTATGGATTACAGAACTGGTCATGTTTTTTATGAACAAGGTTCCGATAGAATGGAATTTACAGGTAGATCCATTCAATCAGTTTCTGCGAACAGAGAAGATTTTGTAATTCCTAATTCGGTTTATGAAACAAGCCCAGGTGTATTTGTAGAAAACACAAGTATTCCGATAACGGATGGTATTCAAGATTACTGGACAAATACATATAATGAAATTAAAGAAAACTATGTTAAAGATGCAACTGCTTTTAAAATTAGAGAAGTTTCTTTAACCTATGACTTTCCTAGTAAATGGTTAGACAAAACGCTTATTCATTCTGCAAGACTTGGACTTGTTGGTAGAAATTTATTTACTTGGTTACCAGAAGAAAATCGTTTTTCTGATCCTGAGTTTAAAAATTTAGTATCAGCGGCTACAACGGCACAGGGAACAAGAAATGATGTTTCTGAAAACGCAATTGGAATTGGTGGTTATTTACAAGGGCCTCCAACAAAATCATTCGGTGTTAGCCTTAATTTAGAATTTTAATAAAAAAAGATTATTAATTATGAAAAATATATTAAAATCAATCAATATTCTAATGGTAGTTTTACTATTAGTATCTTGTAGTGAAGATTTTTTGGATGTCAACACAGATCCAAATAACCCTGTGACAGTTAGTCCCGATCTTATTTTACCGGTTGCACTAAACTATAGTAATATTATTGAACAACGGGATAGAGGAATGAACCATCTAGGAAACATGATGATGGCCAACTGGAGTCAGTCAAATGGATTCTCTTGGTATGTTGATGAATTTAAATATCTTGTTACCTCATCTTTTTATGCTCGAGTTTTTGATTATTCTTATGACACGGTACTCGCGCAATACAATGAATTAGTGACTTTAGAAGGTGCTGAGAATGGATATTACCAAGCAATTGGTAAAATAATGGAGTCTCTCCATTTCCAAATTTTAGTAGATACTTATGGTGATATACCGTATACCGAAGCATTGGCACGTGGTGGTAATGCTACTCCTGCATATGACGATGGTCTAGCGGTTTATGAAGGTATAATGATTGACTTGTCTGATGCAATTGATCTAATCAATGCAACAGCGGCAGATGGAACAATTTCTCCTGCACAACCTGGTAATGATGATGGTGTTTTTGGTGGTGATATGGACATGTGGAAAAGATTTGCCAATACGGTTAAATTAAGAATACTGGTTCGTCAATCTGACATATCAGGAAGAGATGGATATATTCAGGCTGAATTTGATAAAATTGCTGCTGAAGGATCTGGTTTTATGAATTCTGATGTAACGGTCAATATTGGGTATGGTCAAATTACAGATCAACAAAATCGCTTTTGGAATGATTTTGGTCAAGATGTTTCTGGTGCTAATGACCTCACAAATGATGCTACCTGCGCGACACCTTATGCTTTAGATAGATTAGCAGGTACCAATGATCCTAGACTTGATTATCTTTTTGAATTACCAGATACTGGTCATTTAGGAGTACCACAAGGTCTTCAAGATTATGGCGGTACTGAATTTTTTACTGTAGCATTAGTTTCAAACATAGGACCTGGACTATTAAAAGCACCTTCACAAGATGGTGTGATCTATACAGCTGCTGAATCCTATTTTAATAGAGCTGAAGCTGCTTTAAAAGGATTTATTGCAAGCGATGCTAAAACTATGTATCAAGCTGGTATTCAAGCGTCTTTTGATTATTTGGGTGCTGGTGATGCTAGTGGGTATTACGACCAAGAGATCACTACAGTTAGTTGGGATAATTCGTCTAACAAACTTGAAGCTATTATGATTCAAAAATGGTTAGGTCTTTTTGGTATTAATGCCCTTCAATCTTGGTTTGATTATAGTAGAACAGGATACCCTTCTGATATGCCAATCTCTTTGACGGCAACAACAGCTGATAGACCTGTTAGACTATTTTATCCTTCCAGTGAGTTAACTTCAAATGGTGATAATGTACCATCACAACCAGATGCTTTTTCACAAAAAATATTTTGGGCTAATTAAAAAAAAACAATATGAAAAATTATATTAAATATTTATCAATTTTATGTGTTTCGTTACTATTTACTTCATGTTTAGTAGAAGACGATGCACCAAGTGACAATAACGACAAAGGACCAAACTTGGTAGGTTTCCTTAACTCAACTGTCAATGCATCTGTTGCGGCAGATGGGAATACTAATGATATTTTGATGACCGTAACATTTTCTGGTCCAACGTCTACTGAATTTACAGGAGATTTTGACGTGACAATATCTGTAGACCCGTCATCTACTGCAATTGAAGGTACGCATTTTGAGCTTAATTCAAATACTTTAAGCTTATCTGCTAGTAGTAATTATATTGCAAATTTACCTTTAACAATCTTAACTGCAGGAATTCATCCTCCATTAGACGAAAATCCAGTATTAACTTTAAACATTTCTGAGATTTCTGACGAGTCGGTAGTTCCTAATGGTCGTACATCTTCTATCGATATTACGATAGAGTACCTATGTTTCTCTAATGTAACCGGAAGCTATAGAGCGCTTTTTGGTGAGTATTATAGAATTGGTGTAGGTCCAAATTGTGTTGCCGCTGATTGGCCAGATGCAACAGAGATCATCTTTCTTTGCGGTACTACCTACAGAGTTCTTGAATGGTTTGGATGTTTTGACGGTAACGAATGGTATTTTGAGATAGATGGAGCAGGAAATATTACTTATCCGGTCCTTACACCTACAGGAGAAACTAACATAGGTAATGATCAGCCAATTATAACTTGCCAATCACATCCTGGGGATATGACTAATGTACCTTGTGGTCCAGGGTCAAATACTATGACAATGGTTGGAGATGTGGTTACATTAAATATGTCCTATGGATATTATACGCCAGATTCGGGCTCTAGAGAATTTACGCATATACTAGAGAAAATTGTAGACTAATTTTAAATTTAAAAACAGATAAAATGAAAAAAATTAAATATATTTTAAGCTCTGCAATCTTAACACTTTTCCTTTTTGGATGTGACGTTCAAGAGGCAAAACAAGACCCTGCAGAATTAGGTAGTACAGATGGATACTCTACGGCTTCATTTACATTTGCAGGCGGAGACCTAACAAGTAATGAGCAAGACGGAACAGTATATGTCTACGACGTAGAATTAAGTAAGCCATTGAAGTATAATATTGACTTTAGTTTTGTTCAAACAGGTGGTACTGCTACAGAAGGTGAAGACTTTACCTTTGTCAAAGCAACTGTTAATGCTTTTGAAACTACAGGTCAAATGTCAGTTGTAATTAACAATGATGTTGCGGTTGAAGATACTGAAACTTTGGAATTAACAATAGTACCTGGTCCATCTGTGGCCGATTCGTGGTTGTTAAAGCCTGGTGGTACTCAATATCCAGAGTTAAGTCTAACTATAGATAATTTTACTTCTGGCGATCTTGATATTGGAATGGAATGGGCAGCAGATAATGGTTCTGGAGATTCTGCAACAGCATTAGCAGATTTAATATTATTAATTACGGACGCTGTATCTCCATATACTGACGTTCTTGGTGGTGCAGATGGTGGTTCTTTTGAAACATACACGATGACTGAAGACACACCTGATGGTGATTATTTTGTTGTAGCTGATGTATATGCCATAGATGATTCTGATTTCGATATCGATATAAACGTAACTTTTGATCAAGGAGGCATTATTCAAGGTGCCGCGATTGATACACCAATGGCAATGAACTCTAGAATCCTTTGTAATGAATATGTCGTTTTGGCAAAAATTACAAAATCTGGAACAACGTATTCATGGGCTACTGAAAATGGAGCACTTACAAATAATGGGACTCCTGACACAGGTTTGGCTGCACCTTTCATTGGAACTGCTAATGTTTTAATTGATGATTGGGCAGACGATTATGTTGATGGTATGATTGAAATTGAAGCAGGAACTGCTGACAATGAATTTTATGTAAGAATGTATTCAAATCCTTATATAGACAATCCAGATACAGCTTATTTAATTGTAACTATCAACGATGTTTGTGGTAATGTAACCGGAGTTTCAAATGAACCTTGGGATTATGGTAATGTTACTCCTGTGACCGCCACAGGAACACTTGATTTAGCTACTAAAACAATTGATTTAACCCTTGATTATTTTTACGGTAGTGGAACTCATTATCTAATGAACCTTGTACTTCAATTACCGTAATTTAATTTCTTTATTAAAAGAAAATTTACATAGTATAAAACTAAAAACCACTCTTTTACAGAGTGGTTTTTTTATTAGTTATTATCTCGTCCAGAAATACGTCATAAAAGACAATTATACTTGATTTGTAAACGTATTTTAATAGCATTAACTCCATAAGATACAGTTTTTATCGATGATTGAACCTATATAGCCAATAGTTAAGCATATGTTAAGTTTTAAGACAAAAAAGTTGTGTATTTAACTTTTTATTATGATTTTTACCATTGACTAATTCAAATAATGATAAAATGAAAACAAAGTTTAGTGGAATTTTAACGCTAATACTAGCGTT
>CAYTSL010000095.1:1472-6879 GCA_964440415.1 uncultured Flavobacteriaceae bacterium | reverse complement strand
AAAAAAGCCTTGAATTATGCATTCAAGGCTTTTTTATTATATGATTTGAAACTCTATTTTAAAGTTGCTATATGCTTAACCAGACCTGATTTTAAATTAGCAGCCTTATTAGAATGAATAACATTAGTCTTTGCTAATTTATCTAACATTGAAGCAACTTCCGGAAACATTTTTTCAGCATCCTTCTTTTTAGTTAATTCACGCAATTTTTTAATTGCATTACGAGTTGATTTGTGCTGAAATCTATTTCTTACACGTCTTACCTCGTTACTTCTGATTCTTTTTAATGCTGACTTATGATTTGCCATTATATTATATTTTCTTAATTATCTAAAAATTGTAGCCCGTAGGGGAGTCGAACCCCTCTTACCAGGATGAAAACCTGGCGTCCTAGCCGATAGACGAACGGGCCATTTAAGTAATAAGTGCGCAAATTTAAAAATTAAAAATCTAAACCTACTATACTTTTTCAAAAAACTTACAATGTTTCCAATGCGGATGCAAAAATACAACTATTTTTAAATGATGCAACTCTTAATTAATCTTTTTTAAAAAATTAAAATTAGTATGCTTTTGCAAATAAAACTCTTTGTTTAGAAGGCTTTCCAGTATATACACAAACACCTTCTTCTAACTTATTATTGGTTGGAATACATCTAATAGTTGCTTTTGTTAATTCCTTAATTTTTTCTTCAGTTTCTGGAGTCCCATCCCAATGAGCAGATACAAATCCCGTCTTCTCTTCAATAACTAATTTAAACTCTTCAAAAGTT
This sequence comes from uncultured Flavobacteriaceae bacterium, assembly GCA_964440415.1. Taxonomy (GTDB): domain Bacteria; phylum Bacteroidota; class Bacteroidia; order Flavobacteriales; family Flavobacteriaceae; genus Site-B1. Next base: position 6,106 of record CAYTSL010000095.1, on the reverse strand, counting down.
TCAACTTCTGTAATATGTGAGTCTCTAAATTTTAATGCTTTATCAAATAATTCATCTTGAATGATTTGTATTAAACTTTTTAGACGTTGCAAGATTCCATCAAAGGACATGGTTTCCTTAGTTAATGTATCTCTTCTTGCTACTTCAACAGTACCATTCTCTAGATCTTTTGGTCCAATAGTAATTCTTATAGGAACACCTTGAAGTTCATGTTGCGCAAATTTTGCACCAGGTCTTATTGTGTCCCGCTTATCATATTTAGCTGAAATACCTTCTTCCTTTAAATCCGAAATCAAGTTATTGGCAATTTTAGAAATCTCATCAAACTGATCTTGATTTTTATATATAGGCACAATTACTACTTGATAAGGTGCTAAATTTGGAGGAAGGACCAATCCTTTGTCATCACTGTGTGTCATTATAAGAGCTCCCATTAGCCTTGTAGAAACGCCCCAAGAAGTAGCCCAAACATATTCTTGTTTTCCTTCTTTGGTCGTGAATTTCACGTCAAAGGCTTTTGCAAAATTCTGACCTAAAAAATGAGAGGTTCCAGCTTGTAATGCTTTTCCATCTTGCATTAAAGCTTCTATGCACAAGGTTTCTTCCGCTCCAGCAAAACGTTCGCTCTCAGTTTTTAATCCTTTAACCACTGGCATTGCCATAAAGTTTTCGGCAAATTTTGCATAAACATCATTTATTAGTTCGGCTTCTGCTATAGCTTCCGATTTAGTTGCATGGGCCGTATGACCCTCTTGCCATAAAAATTCGGCTGTTCTCAAAAACAAACGCGTACGCATTTCCCATCGAACAACATTTGCCCACTGATTTATAAGTATTGGTAAATCTCTGTATGACTGAACCCATCCTCTGTAAGTATTCCATATAATGGCTTCACTTGTAGGTCTTATAATTAGTTCCTCTTCTAATTTGGCCTTAGGATCGACTCGTAGTTTGCCTTCATTATTTGGATCATTTTCTAATCTGTAATGTGTAACAATTGCACATTCTTTAGCAAAACCTTCTGCATTTTTTTCTTCTGCCTCAAATAAACTCTTAGGAATAAAAAGAGGAAAATAAGCGTTTTGGTGACCAGTTTCCTTAAACATTCTATCAAGTTCAGCTTGCATCTTCTCCCAAATAGCATATCCATAGGGTTTTATAACCATACATCCTCGAACCGCAGAATTCTCTGCTAAGTCAGCTTTTACAACTAATTCGTTATACCATTTGGAATAATCTTCATCTCTACTCGTCAGATTTTTACTCATATACGGCTTTTTGGCACAAATATTGTGATTATGTTAAATAAAAAAATAGTTCAACAAAACTAACTATTTTTGTATTGTTCAACAATAAAATATGAAGAGATATGAAATTTAATTACTTCACAACCAAAATACCTTTTTTAGGTGTATTTAGCCTGATATTCTTATTAGCCTCATGTGGGTCCTATCAATATGCGGGATACGATGATGATATCTATGGTTCATCAGAACGCCAAGTTGAATACCAAGAACAACGTACAGACAAAGATGTACAATCCAACACTACTTATTACAAGAATTATTTCGCTGAAAAATCTCAAGAAATTGATGCCGCGGCTCAAGAAAGGGAGGTTTTTACCGATATAGACTCTTATGAAGGCAGCTATGCTGAAAACGATTCTCTTCAATTCGATCCTTCAGGTTTCGCCGGTTGGGGTCAAGATAATGACCAAGTCGTCATCAATATCAATGGTGGTTTCGGTTATGATTACGGATGGGGATATCCATATTATGGATATGGATATGGATATAATTGGGGCTACAACCCATATTGGTATCCTTATTATGGCGGTTACTATGGGTATGGCGGTTATTATGGTTATGGGTATGGCGGTTATTATGGCGGTTATTATGATCATAGCTACTATGGAAGAAGCCTATCCTATAATTCAGGTCGCAGAGGTAGTGTAGCCAATAGAGGTCTATCCTATAACAATAGAAATGGTTACTCACTATCAAGAAGAAGTTCAACTACTTCTAACTCTAACTACAATTTGAATGGTAGAAGATCGAGTAGTAATTCTACTGGAGTCAGTACGCCTAGACGCAGAAGTTCTGGCACTTTTACTCCTACTCGTGGTAATACTGTACGACGTTCTAATAGTAATACTGTTAAAAGGTCTAATGGTAACACAACTAGAAAATCCAAAACAACAACTAGAAGACCTTCAAGTAACAATGGGTCGTATAACAAATCATCTTCACCATCAAGAAGCTCCGGTGTATCTAGATCATCTGGATCTAGGTCAAGTTCAGGTGGTGGATCAAGAAGTAGTGGTGGAAGACGGTAATAATTAATAATTAAGTTCTAGCCTTACTTTTTAAAAGTTTATATATGAAAAAGTCAATTTTACTATTTATAGGTGTACTATCTATAACCAATATTTTCGCACAGGACATTCAAGATGCTTTGCGTTACTCTCAAGATGAAATAAAAGGAACTGCGAGATTCAGAGCCATGAGTGGTGCCTTTGGGGCTCTCGGAGGTGATCTATCCGCATTAAGTATCAATCCTGCTGGTTCGGCAATTTTCAATAGAAGTCAATCGACGATTACATTTTCAAATAATTGGGCAAATAATGATGTTTCGTATTTTAATGATCTTAATGAATCATCAGAATCTGAGTTCGATCTTAGCCAAGCGGGCGTTGCTTTTGTTTTCAATAATACAAGTAATAATTCTGAATGGGGGAAATTTGTATTTGGATTCGCTTATGATCAGACACAAAATTATGATGATAATTGGTACGCCTCAGGAACAAACAATAGCTCTGTCGACGCATATTTCTTGGCAAATGCACAAGGATTACGATTAGACGAAATTTCTGCCTTTCCTGACGAAACAATTTCTGAAGCTTACCAGGAAATTGGTTCTGCATACGGATTTGCCCACCAACAAGCATTTTTGGGTTTCGAATCCTTTATTTTGGAACCACAAAGTAACACTGATGATAATACGGTATATACCTCCAATGTTGGCGCAGGTAATTTTGACCAAGAGTACAGTTACAATGCAGTAGGTTATAATGGCAAATTCAGTTTCAATTTTGCCACTCAGTATGGAGAAAATATTTATTTAGGATTGAATCTTAATTCACATATCATCAATTACGATAGGATCACTTACTTTTTCGAAGGCAATTCTAATTTAGGTTCTACCGTAAATGAAATTGGCTTTGAGAATATTCTCAATACACACGGTGGTGGTTTCTCTCTTCAGCTTGGAGGAATTGCTAAAGTAACCGAACAACTAAGATTGGGGTTAACTTATAACTCTCCTACTTGGTTGAATCTCTATGAAGATACCATTCAGTATATTTCTACAATTAGGGATGATGCTGGGACTACAACCAGAACAACTATCGACCCACAAGTCATAAATGTTTTTCCGAAATATGAATTACAAATTCCCGCTAAAGTAACTGGGAGTGCTGCATTCGTATTTAACAAAAAAGGACTTTTGAGTTTTGACTATTCGTGGAAAGACAATAGCAAAATGAAGTTCGAACCAGAAAATGACCCCTATTTTGCAGTTCAAAACAGTATAATAAGCGATAACTTAAAGGCATCTTCAACTTTTAAGGTTGGTGGTGAATACAGACATAAACAACTAAGTTTTAGAGGCGGTTATCGTTTTGAAGAAAGCCCATATAGAGATACAAATATTGTGGGCAACCTAACTGGATTTTCGTTAGGCTTAGGTATAAATTTTGGAGGTACTAAATTGGATCTTTCTTATGACCATAGCGAGCGAAAGGCAGATTATCAATTCTTTAATGTTGGCTTTACAGATGCCGCAACCATCGACAAAAACAATGATACCCTTACTTTAACACTGGGGTTTAGTCTATAAAAATTCTCTTTAAACAAAGAAAGCCAGAACAGTTGTTCTGGCTTTCTTTGTTTATAATATGATTAGTACCACTATCTCTTCAAAGTAAAATGTGCTTTAAACTCTTTTTTAATATCATCACTTGGCTCTCTATAATTCACAATGAACCAATAATCTGAAGATGGTAAGTCTGCGCCATTAAAAGTCCCATCCCATCCTATTGCTGTTGGACTTAACTCTTTTAATAACTTACCGTATCTATCAAAAATATAAATTTTTGCGTCAACCTGATTCGATATACCTACTATATTCCACGTTTCATGATAGCCATCTCCATTAGGTGTAAAATATAGCGGATAGTCCATTACCATGACCATTACACTGCTCTCTCCACACCCATTCAAGTCTCTCGCCGTTATCTCATGCTCACCTAAAGAAACATCTGTAAAAGTATAACTATTTGTGTTTGGACTATTAGTCACCCAAGGACCTCCATCCAAACTGAACTCATACTCCCCATCTCCGGTTGCCGTTGCTTCTATCACATGAACTTCTGCAAAAGCCAATGTGGTGACTGTGGCTTCAACATCTGGTGGTGAACTTTGTACAACTTGTGTAGTAGCTGTTTCTTCACATCCCGTTGTTTGGTTGATAACTAAAACTTCATAACTTCCTGGTTGTGGTGGAACAAAACTTGAATTGATTCCCAATACAAACGCTGGATCTCCTGTTTCCATCCAAACAAAACTATAATCCAT
>CAYTSL010000095.1:0-1372 GCA_964440415.1 uncultured Flavobacteriaceae bacterium | reverse complement strand
TTCCCAATACAAACGCTGGATCTCCTGTTTCCATCCAAACAAAACTATAATCCATAATATTTAAACCTGTATCTATTACTGGCGCAGAAACCGTGGTGACCACTCCTCCAGGACTATCTACACAAAATATATAATTGTTCTCTATATCGATTATAGGTCTTAATTCCACTAGTAACGTTAACATGGTCGTTTCATAACATGTTGTATTATCATTATCAACTCGCGCATAGATAACCAGTGGATTACCTAGTAGATTCTCATATAAAGTTGGTATTTGGTCAACTCCTGCTTCTGCATCTGCCAAAGACTCATAATAAGTTACTGTGTATCCTGTTGTTTGTGTTGGACCTAGTATCTCTGCATCCTGCGTGGTTAAATCAAACTGTCCAATTCCATCATTTTCGCCTAAATAATCACAGATCACATAGCCGTTTGTTGGCATATTGGCCACTGCGGATTCCTGTACTTCTATATTAAAACTCACCGTACTGATATCACAGCCTGTTGTTGTATTAGTAATGTTCACATAGATTGGCTGTGGATTAGAAACATTTGTATATGGGCTTACTAAAGCAATTGTGCCTGATTGAGCATTTGCCAGTGTTGAGTGATAGGTCACCGCGAATATAGCTGGGTCTTGTCCATTGAGTATTTCATCTGTTTTACTCTCCAGATCAAAATCAAAAATATTATCAGAATTCAATTCGCATCCTATTAAATCCGGAATAGCTATTACATCTGGCAATGGAAGTACTTCAAGCTCCAATTCTACTATCCTATAACAGCCTGTTGTATTATTGGTCACTCTCACATAAATGATTTGTGGTGTGCTCGTACTGGTGTACATCGTTGGGTCTGGTATATCATTTATACCCGATTCACTATCTGTCTGGGTCTCATGATAGGTAGCACTGACTCCCAACTCGCCATTGATGATATCGGCTTCTCTTATCGTTAGATCAAAATCCTCTACCAAATCACCTGGATTCACATCATCACATAGTACTATTGGCAATGGTGTTTGTGGAATAGGTAATTGATAAACATTTATATCAAGTGTTGTGGTATTATAACAACCGGTTGCATCATTCTCTAAACGTACATATAAGGTTTCTGAAATTGCAACATTAGTGTAAGGCATTGTTAATTCACTAGTGCCTGATTGAGCATTTCCTGGAGAGTCATAAAATGTAACCGAAACTCCAGTTTGCCCATTTAATATCTCTGTAATTTTATCTGTTAGCATAAAATTTTCAAACCCATCTGAATTATCATCACATGCATTTAAAGCCGTTGGTACGATTACAAATGGCAATGGGTTAACTACCAACTGAAAAGTAGTAGTTTGATAACAGGTTGTAATATTATCTTC
>CAYTSL010000094.1:0-6914 GCA_964440415.1 uncultured Flavobacteriaceae bacterium | reverse complement strand
ATTATGACCATCAAAAAACCTAAACTTTCCTTTTGGCAAATATGGAACATGAATGTTGGATTCCTGGGAATTCAATTCAGTTTCGGACTGCAACAAACAGCAATTAACCCAATATTTTCTTTTTTAGGAGCTAGTCATGATGAACTACCCTTATTAAATCTTGCTGGACCTGTTACCGGACTCATTATTCAACCATTAATTGGAGCCATTTCAGATAAAACCTGGTCACCTCGTTTTGGTAGAAGAAAACCGTTCTTTTTGATTGGTGCTATAATCGCAAGTTTATGCTTGTTTGCTTTCCCAATGAGTCCAACTCTTTGGTTTGCCGTTGGATTGTTATGGCTTTTAGATGTCGGAAATAACACTGCGATGGAACCTTATCGAGCATTTGTTGGTGATAAATTACCAGATAAACAATTAACATTTGGATTTCAAATGCAAAGTTTATTTGTTGGTGCGGGAATAGTTTTGGCGAATTTTTCAATTTTCTTATTCCAGGATTGGTTTGGTGGCGCAACGGATATAGATGAATCAGTGAGAGCTATTCCAAAGTGGTTATATTATTCTTTCTTTTTAGGAGCCATTTTATCTATTCTCACCATTTTGTGGTCGGTCCTTAAAACTCCTGAAATTCCGCCGACAGAGGAAGAATTACAGGAAATGGCTAAACACAAAAAGCTGCCTTTTGGTAAAAGAGTATTTGCTCCATTAATAGAGATTTATGACGCTATTGGAGACATGCCTAAATTTATGTGGCGATTAGCTGCAGTATATCTTTTCCAGTGGTATGCTTTATTTTGTTATTGGCAATTTGTAGCGCCAATGACTGAAGAAAGTTTTGGTTTTAATAAAGGAGAAGCATTGGCTCAAGCAGCAACAATGAATGGTACATACAATTTAGTAACCATGATAGTTGCTCTCATTTTAGTTCCATTTGCAGCAAAGTTTGGAAACAAGTTGGTTTATGTTGGAAGCTTGTTTTTAACTGGACTAGCTATGCTTAGTATGCCTTACATAACCGACTCAAAGATTATGTTAATTCCTATGATATTCTTTGGTATAGGTTGGGCAGCAATGATGGGGATTCCATATGCTATGGTTTCAAAGGTAGTTCCACAAGATAGACGAGGCGTCTATATGGGAATTGTAAATATGATGATTGTTATCCCTATGGGAATACAAACTTTATCATTTGGATCTATTATAAAACATTTGTTAGGTAATAGTGCTATTAATGCTATATTATTCGGAGGAGTATTCTTTATTATAGCTTCGGTATTAGCTTTGCGTTTAAACGTTGAAAAAGATCATTAACCAATTATGAAGAATTTAGGCATTAAAATCTCGTTATTCCTTATCTATTTTGTATTTGCTGCATTACTAAATAGTGTTGGTATTTTAGTAGAACGTTCCCAAGAAGTATATGATGTACTCAAAGAAGATGCGGCTATTCTTGAACCTTTCAAGGATTTATCAATAGCCCTAGTCTCTTTTATTATTGGCTCTTTTTTACCTAAAATAGGTTATAAAAAAGGCATGCTCATAAGTTTAGCTGCCGTTTTTTTAGGTTGCATAGGCATGTATTTCGGTAATTCCTTCTGGGCAGTCAAAATTTTATTCGCCACGGTTGGGATGAGTTTTGCTGTAGTAAAAGTTGCAGTGTACGCCTTAATAGGATTTGTTACCGATTCAAAGAAAAGCCATAGCCAATTTATGAGTCTTGTAGAGACGGTATTTATGATAGGTATAATCTTTATGTACATAGTATTCCCGCTTTTCTTTGATGAACATGATGAGAATGCCTGGTTGAGAGGCTACCTGCTCATGTCTGTTATAATTGCTATTTCATTTTTTATAATCTTGTTTTCGAAATTTGATATTGAAGTCAAACAAAGTGGAAAAAGTTTAAAAGAAGATTTAAATATCATGTTTAAATTATTCTTAAACCCTTTAATTTGGACCTTCGCAATTTTTGCGTTTTTCTATGTTATGACTGAACAAGGTATCATGACCTGGTTACCAACTTTTAATAAAGAGACACTTAACTTGGTTCCTAAACTAGCTACTCAAATGGCTGTCATTTTAATGATGTCCTACGCTGTTGGTCGGTTTATTACTGGAATAATTGTTAAATACGTAAAGTGGATATATATAGCAATTACTGGTTTAATTTTGGCAGCAGTTTTGGTTTTAATTGTATTGCCTATGGCTCAAAATATAGGAGAAATAGAGGTAAGCAAATTTTCTGATTTACCCTTGGTTTCATTTTTATTTCCAATGATTGGTCTGTTTCTAGCTCCTTTATATCCTTTAGTAAATTCTTCTATTCTATCAGCAGTAGAAAAGGATCAACACAGCCCACTTGCTGGAATAATAGTGTTTTTCTCGGCAATTGGAGGTACATCAGGATCTCTAATTATAGGTTATATGTTTGACAGATTTGGAGGTGATAAAGTATTCTATTTATCATTAATTCCGATGGCAATTATTTTACTTTCATTGATACGATTAAATAAACTAGCTAAATCAAATAATAATGAAGTTTCATTTAAACCCTCAGGACACCATTGACAAACTTCTTCTTCAAGAAGATACTGATGGAGACAAAAAAATAACCATTGAAGATAAGGGTCCAAGGTCATTTACAATAATTTCAACGGATGGAGAAGCGTATGAAGTTAAAGGAACTTACTATCTGTCAAATTTATTACAGGAATTAGTTATTGCGAAAAACGACAATCAGACTACTGCCTCATTCGGCTTTGAAAAAATTGAAGAACTTCCTGTTAATAGAGTCTCCCGAATGATAAAAGAATATTATTGGAAAGGCTTGACAAGAACCATGGATGAAAAAGGCATCGTGAGTCTTATTCATGATACAAAGAATGAAACACTACAATCAGATAAATTAAGAATATATATTCCTTCCCAAGACAACTTAGCTTTAAAATACTACAAAGGTTTAGAAAATAAATTGCCTATTGAGGCCATCCAATTACCTCAAGAAATAACACCTGACTTTGTAAAATCTATTAATAGTAAACCAGGTATCTTGTCATTAAAACTTGAAGAGAAGAAAGGTGAGATCAAAGGCGTCCCTTTTGTTGTTCCAGGAGGACGTTTCAATGAAATGTACGGTTGGGATAGCTATTTTGAATCGGTTGGATTAATATTGGATGACAAAGTACATTTAGCTAAAGCCATGGCTGATAATTTTCAGTATGAAATTGAAAATTATGGAAAGATATTAAATGCCAACAGGTCTTATTATCTAACTCGCACTCAACCTCCATTTTACACAAGCCTGATAAGTGAAGTATTCGAAAAGACTAAGGATATAAGTTGGTTGAAAAGTCATTTAAAAACAGCCATTAAAGAGTATGAAACCGTTTGGATGGTTAAAGGAAAACGAATGACCAGTAATAGGCTAAACAAATATTTAGCTGAAGGAATTGGCATCCCTCCCGAATGTGAAGAAGGTCATTTTGATTCAATAATCAAACCGTATTCAGATCAATTAAACCTAACAATTCCAGACTATATTATTAAATATGATACCGGAGAAATTGTAAATCCTGAACTCGATACTTATTTCATTCATGACAGGAGTGTTAGAGAATCAGGACATGATACGTCTTACAGAATAGAAGGAAATTGTGCTGATTTGAACTTGGTTGAACTGAACGCTTTGTTATATAAATATGAACTTGACTTTGCTAATCTCATAAAGAATGAATTCAATAATTCTTTCAAGGTCGAAATGAAAACTTACACAAGTTCATATTGGTTGAATAAGGCCATGGAAAGAAAAGAATTGGCAGATACCTATTTATGGAATCAAAATTTAGGATTGTATGTTGATTATAATTCATCAACGAATAAACAAATTCAATTTATTTCTGCAACTACATTTGCCCCTTTATGGTCTGGAATGGCATCTCAAGAACAAGCCCAATTATTGATAAAAAACGCATTACCTTTTCTAAAGGAAAAAGGGGGAATTGCAGGATGTGCAAAAAAAAGCCTGGAAAGTATCTCTGAAACTGGTCCACAACGTCAATGGGATTATCCCAATGGTTGGGCTCCACACCAAATGATGATATGGAAAGGATTTATACATTATGGCTTTCATACAGAAGTTCAGGAGTTAATTTATAGATGGTTATATATGATTACCAAAAATGCTGTTGATTATAACGGAACCATCCCGGAAAAATACGATGTTGTTGCAGCCACTCATAAAGTATTTGCAGAATATGGAAATGTAGGAACCGATTTTGAATATATTACTCAAGAAGGATTTGGTTGGATGAATGCATCTTACCAATACGGCCTATCATTATTGGAGGAAGATTATATTAAAAAGTTGAATGATCTTATTTCTCCAGATGACTTATTTTAGTACTAGAAAATAAAAAAGCCAAACATAAAAGTTTGGCTTTTTTATTTATTACACGATTAAAATATCTCTATTTTAATTCTTTGATTTTGATATTTCTAAACCAAACATCATCTCCGTGGTCTTGAAGACCAAAATAACCTTTAGAAGCTACATCAGCCCATTCAGGATTTAAACCAGGGAATTTGCTGCCTGCAACTAACTCCTTCCATTCAGGAGTCCATAAATGATATTCAACAACGTTTACGCCGTTTTGTTTGTGAATTACTGTTCCCTTGTAAACAGTCAATTCCACCTGATTCCATTCACCTATAGGTTTTGCATTTTGAGGTTTAGCCGGAATAAGATCATACAAAGAACCTGCTTGTCTGTTTCCATCTTTACCTAACTTAGCATCTGGATGGTTCACATTATCTAAAACCTGCATTTCTGGGGCCGTTTTCCAAATATCATCCAGTTTCTCTTGTCCTAAATAAAATATTCCAGAATTACCTCCTTCAGAAAGTTTCCACTCTAATGATATGGAAAAATTTTGAAATTGTTTGTCATATAGAATACTACCTCCTTCTTTAGCTCCTGCCTCTCCTCTTCCAGAACCAATACAATGCAATGTGCCATCAACAATCTTCCATCCTGTTGGGAAATGATCCTTTTTATAGCCTCTCCAACCTTCAGATGTTTTACCATCAAACAATAGAACCCAACCATCATCTTTTTCCGCTTGAGTTAATGAATTCATTACCATTTCAGTGGTTTTAGTTACCTCTTCTTCAACTGTTACTTCTTCCGTTGTTTCCTTTTTGGAATCCGACTTACATCCTGTAATCACAGGAATCATAGCCAAGGCGAAAATTGCAATCAAAACTTTTGTTTTCATTTTTTAAATATTATTGTTATTAGTTTATTGTTTGTTTAATAAATTATCTTCAATTGAACTAACTTGGCATATCAGGCAAAGTCCATCCTTCTCTATATTCATGTTTGATCAATTCTGCAGCAAATGCATTTGCATTTAATGGATCAGTATAAATTCTCTCAAAGGTTGGATGTCCATCATGAATACTGAAATTATCTTCTTTAATGATTTTAATAGTTTCACTATCGTTGATATTAGTAAACTTCATATTTCCACCATCCCACATAAGCTTTTTATTCAAACCTTGAAGACGAACTGCTAATACACCCATAACAACCATTTCATTGAATGGTCCAGCTTCACTAAATGGAGAAGCGGTTTCAACGCGGTTTTCTGGGCTTTCTTTACAAGCTCTTACCCAATCCTGCTCATGAGAAACATCTATTCGACGTCTAAATTTAGGCGCATTAGGCGTTCTTCCAGATAATAACCAAGGTTCTTTCCCATAACATCCACAAATGATTTTATCCTTTGTACCATGGAAAATAACGCCTCCACCATCATTATTCATATCTTTCCCTTCTGGCCAACCTTCTGGTTTGTCAGGTTGTAATCCTCCATCATACCAAATAACCTCAACTTCAGGTAATTTCACTTTTCTGGAAGACATTCTTTCTGGGAATACTAGAGAAACTTTTTCCGCATTAGGTGCACAATCAGTTAATAATAATGTTGAGCTTCCTTGCGCTGAAATTGGATAACCCAATTCTAATCCAACAAAAACAGGATGTAAAATATGGCAAGCCATATCTCCTAAAGCTCCTGTACCAAAATCCCACCAACCTCTCCAGTTCCAAGGTGTATAAATTTCATTGTATGGTCTCATTTTAGCTGGACCAATAAAGGAATCCCAATCTAAAGTATCAGGAATAGTCATACTGCCTTCTGGCCTTTGAAGCCCTTGAGGCCAAATTGGTCTATCAGTAAATGCTTCAACTTTAGTAATTTCACCAATCTCTCCATTTGCTATCCATTCTGCCATTAAGCTAACCCCTTCTGCAGAAGATCCTTGATTACCCATAGAAGTTGCCAATTTGTGCTTATCCGCTAGATTGGTTAATAATCTTGATTCATAAACAGTATGTGTCAAAGGTTTTTGCAAAAACACATGCTTCCCCATTGCCATAGCTTGAGCTGATACAATAGCATGGGTATGATCTGCGGTTGCAACCACAACAGCATCAATGGATTTACCCATTTCATCATACATTTTTCTAAAATCCTTATATTTTTTAGCACCTGAGTAATGCTCAAATACTCTATTAGAATATTTCCAATCAACATCGCATAACCCTACAATATTCTCGGTTTCCATCTCCTTTAAATTTCTAAAGCCCATTCCACCAACACCTATACCTGCTATATTCAATTTATCACTTGGAGCCTTATATCCCAATCCGCTTACAGCACAGGATGGAATTATTGTAAACCCAGCTGTAGCAGCTAATGTGGTACCAACAAACTTACGACGCGAATACGTGTTGCTTTTTTTATTTTTACCCATAGTATTATAATTTATAGATTAATTAATTTGCATTATTATTCTGATAACTGTTTTCCCGATTTAATTAATAGATCTCTTGTTAAAGTTATGCCTTC
>CAYTSL010000093.1:0-6924 GCA_964440415.1 uncultured Flavobacteriaceae bacterium | reverse complement strand
GCCGATGATTTTGCTTTTACAATTAACGATTATGGAGAAGGATATGTTTCTTCAAATAGAATGGGAGGAAGAGGTAGTGATGATATTTATGCTATTAAAAAATTACAACCAATTTGTGATGTTTTAATTTCATCCTTGGTTAAGGATTCCAAGACTGGAGAATTATTAAAAGATGCGGTAGTTGTTATATCTGACTCTAACGGAAACACTTTAAGTTCTGAATCAACGGATGATAACGGTAAAGCAGAATTTATAATAGCGTGTGAAACAGACACAGAATTACAAGTTGGAATGGTGGATTATGAAAGTAAAAAAGTTTCTATTTCAGGTACGCGAGATGAGGAAATTACAGTTAATATTGAATTAGATCCAATAGATAAACTTATTGTGGAAGATAGAATAGTTCTGAATCCAATCTATTTTGAATTTGACAAATCAAATATTACCGCTAAAGCTGCATTTGAATTGGATAAACTAGTTTTAATAATGAATAAATACCCTGATTTAGTTGTCGTAGCAACATCTCATACTGATAGAAGAGGTCCTGCATCTTATAATATGAGATTATCCGATAGAAGAGCAAAAACAACCGTTCAATATGTTATTTCAAAAGGTATTGAAGCTTCAACAATTTCTGGTGAAGGTAAGGGTGAAAAGGAACTAATATTAACCTGTGGTTCTAAATGCACTGAAGAGGAACATCAAATGAACAGGAGATCTGAATTTATAATTGTGAGTGGCGGACCACAAGCTCAATAGATTTATTCAGAATAGCCGGGTTTGTACCTTTACGGACAACTTTTTTATAATACTTGTAATAAAATAATAGAAAGAGTTATACAACAAATCGGTAGTAACCAGAGTAACCAAATATTATATTGTCTGGATTTATTTCGATTTAATTTAGCGTTCATAACACTTCTTTTTCTGCCACTGTATTGAATCCAATTTTTAAAATAAACAATAAATGAAGTTATTATAAATAATGTCCAAGCTTTTTGAGATGAAATTGTATCAACATTCATCTGATTAAAAAAAGCAGCAAAAAAGACTCCCAAAACCAATATTATAGATAATTGAAGGAATGATATATAGAATACAGCTAAAGTATTTGCTCTTCTTTTATATCTAGCTTTATAATGATTGAATACGTTAAAGTAAAATTGATCGAAAACTGTCATAGACTAAAAATATAAAACCCGCTAAAATATTAGCGGGTTTTTTGTTTATTAATTTAGATACAAATTTTATGGCACCGAAATAATTAAATTTTCAACATGAATTGTACTATTTTGGTTTGAAGTATCACTGCCTGTATATTTAAAGGCAATATATAAAGTACCTGCATAACCAGATAGATCAACTGGACCAGAATCCACCCAAGTAAACCAATCATCAGTAATGTCTGGATGTGCTATGACAACATCATCTAACGGTATCCATGTAGCTGTCGATATTCCAGTTTCAGTACCATTAAAATCTGTTGACACAAAAACTTCTAAAGGATAATGTCCTGCATCTGGATAGGCATATTCTGTTTGAAAATTTAGAATTTCACCTTCTTGGGCATCCATGTCAATACCAGGTGAAATTAACCATCCAATATTAGAAGCATCACCTGTACTAAACGCTGTAAATTCTGCATATCCATTACCACTAAATACTTGTTCAGTCCAAAATTCACTTCCTACTTCAGCATAATTTATCCAGCCATCAATATTCAGGTTGGTATTATCTACTGCTGTATTAAATGATTCTTCAAATACTGGATCACATCTGTTATCGTTGAAAGAAATATCATCGGTAGTATTAAGAACCATAACAATATTATTTCCTCCAAATGTTTTTGTGATAACTCCAACTATGGTTCCTCTTCCTTCCAAAGGTATTGGAACTTGATTAAAATCAGCAAAAGAACTGGTTTCCAATAACAATTCAGAACCATTATCACAGCTAATAAGCGGATATTGAGTATCAAAATCATCATAAGCATCTACGAAAGTAGATCCCACTAAATTTGCAGGAAATTGTACATTTTCAAGAGCCACAAGCATACCCATATGAGAATCATTTATATCGGATGGTCCTGCTGCAGCAAATGGTACGATTGTTTCTGTAGTGCTTGATCTAAACACAAAGTCAGGAATCTGGTTAGCAGTAATTTCATCAACCTCATCACCATCTTCTTGTCCTCCAATAGTTAAAACTTCTGATGAGTTTTCGCCAATAAATAGATCTTTCAATTTTATATAGACTTCCCGCCCTTGATTAAATTGATTATAACTATCAACCTGATTCAAAACTACACCAATTGCGGCTGTAGGATTTTCAGGCGCATCCTGCATATAGAATTCTTTGTAGAAATTTCCTGTTTGATCTGATGAGGTAACATATCCTTTAACAACAATATCTGATTCAATTAAAGTAACCTGACCGTTATACAGATTTTTTAAATCTGTAATACTGATTTCTGTTAATTGATTATTCGCGATTGCAGTTAATATTTCTTGTAAGCCTGCATTTTCTTCAGTACCTAAACTTTCAGGAATAGAAAAATCATCATCTTCTACACAAGAGAAGAATGCAATACTAACAGTAATTGCTAGTATTATATTTAGTAATTTACGTGTCTTCATAATGTTGTTTATTAATATTTTCATAGTTTTTTAAAATCTAAAATATACGTTTACAAAATAAGTTGTACCGCGACCATACCAATATTTAGGCCCAAATACACGAGTTGGTCTATTGACATCATCTCTTAATTCTCTATAATTAGCTGCTCTGCCTTGTTCAAATCCTCCAGTTTTATATTCTTTATCCAAAAGATTATTAATACTAGCAAAGAATCCAATATAGTAATCATCAATTTTCCATGATTTTCCGCCAATAAGGTTAACAGACATATAGTCGTCAAACTTCTCCTGTTTTAACAATTCTCTGGCGATAGTTTCATCGTAATCATTAAAAGGTAATCCATCATTAGGGTCTAAATAAAAGTTTTCACTTCTAGTTATAGGGCTCACATCAACATAAGTATTTGTAAAGAAATTGGTTGTAGCACCAACCCACCAATAGTCGGGATCTCTATATTCAAAACCTACAGAATAAGCCCTTTGAGGGCCTCCTGCTATTTTATAATCTTTTAAATAAGATTGACCCAAATCTACAGTAGTAGCATTGGATGCTAAATAGATATTAGGATTATTATCATATGTATATTGACCAACTGAAGCAACACCTTTTAATTTAATAGTTGGTGTAACTTGAGCTTCTATTCCTAATTCTGCACCAATGTGCTTCTTGTTTATTCCTTGTAAAATTTCTTGAATAAATTCAGTGGTTTCCTCAAAACCTTGAACACCATCAGCAAAGAAGAAAGAAATTTCATTTGCATCTTCAATCGTTGTATAATAACCAGTTAATTTAGCCTTTATTGTTGGTGAACGGAAAATATAACTAGCATCAAAAGAAGTAATTTTTTCTTCTGTAATATTGTTTACTACATTATGATTTTCTCTTGAATTAGAGAATGTATTTCTTAAAGAAGGAGCTCTTTGAATATAACCTGCATTTACATCAAATAAATGTTTTCCAGTAAGTTTGTAGGTGAATCCTGCTTTTCCTCCCAATCCACTGAAGGATAATTTTTCTCCTTTACCTAGTGAATTATCTGCGTTCGCTTCATTTTGATATAGTCCTTCTCTTTGGTATTGAGTATCAGTATAGCTCGCAGATAAATAAAAATCGATTTTTTTGTATTTAAAAACTCCCTGTAAATATCCGGATATCAGATCTGCAAACAAATTGTAGTTGTATTTAAATTTTTCTCCTTCCTGAGCTAATCTATCAGGATTTTGAAGATCGAATTGATACCCATCAAAAGAATCAACATTTAAATAACCCGTTGAATTTCCAAATAGGTCTATTATTTCTGCGAAATTTTCTGATTTTAATTGACTGTATTTAAAAGAACCATTTAATATGATATTATCAGTAAGTTCAGAATTCAAAATTGAATTAATTGTAAGCTGTGTATCATCTGCTCTGTCTTCATATAAGGCATATGCCGCTTGGTCACCATTGGCATTATTAGTTAAATTAGCATCATATATTCTATTCCAGTCTATTTGTCCATTATTGATAAATTCCTGTTCAGCGACATAAGCATTAGCATAATCTGGGCCATCTGTATCTGCTAGAAAGAAACTAGGTAATTTTTGATAGTAAGCAGGACTAGGATTGGCACCTCCTGAATAATCCAAACGACTGCTACCTAACTTACCAAACTTATAACCAATATTTGTGTTTAAAGAAGTTTTACTACTTAAATTCCAATAGTGGTTCAACATCAAGATAGGTTCTTCAACTTCTTTAATTCTGGAATTACGTTTTTTACCATCTTGATAGCCCCAATACTCGTTATATTTAATATCTTTTAAATCGTATATTTCTTGAGTGTTAGGCGACGATTTACCACGTCTGTTAGGTGCATAAATTGACGTAAAGTTTAAACTGTGTTTATCGTTAATTTGTTTTTCTACAGAAGCAAAGAATGAATTAGAATCATACAGGGTTCCATCCTGAAAACCTTCATTTCCCCAACGTCTTCCAGCCATAATAGTATAAGCCCAACCATTCTCCATTAAACCTGAAGAGTAACTAGCCAATAAACGATTCGTGTAACTTCTGTTTGAAGAAGAATATGTAACACGACCTCCTTCTCTGTATTGAGAAGCCCTTACATTAATATTTGATGAACCCAATATTCCGCCAAAATTGTATGCAGAAGGGGTCAAACCAGTTGTGAGTTCCTGATTTCTCATCACATCATTTAGGCCACCCCAATTACTCCATTGTGGACGACCATTATACAGTTTGTTCATTTCTATCCCGTTTATTAGGACAGTACCATTATCCGAATCTAGACCTCTTACCCTAAAAAATGAGGAACTGAATTCAAATGCTGCTGTTCTTGAGAACACATCCATAGATGACGATAACAATCCAGAAATATTATCTGCGCTACTGGTGTCATCATTTAGTTCATCATCTGATAGTGTAATTGTGAAAAGATCTTCAGTTTCAGACATATCAAAATCCAGCGTCATATCTGTTATGTTTACAGTTTGACCCTTATTTACTACAATAGGATATCGATTTGTGATATAACCTTGTTTAAGGAGATTTAAAATTTGCTCGCCAAGGGGAATTTCTCCAATAAAGCTAAACATACCTAAACCATCTGTGTTTGTAGTTAAATCCGTTCCTTCAATTGAAACGGTTACATCAGGAATTGGCTCGGTGGAAGCTGCGTCTATAACACTTCCCTTGACAACAGTTTCTTGCGAAAAGGAAGCATGGACGAAGAAAATTCCAAATAAAAAAATAAAAAAAGATTTTTTCATATTTAAAATTAAAATTAATAGTCTTTTTTTTGGGTTCAATAATATTTAATAACCATTATTTAATGGCGTACAAATTTACATTATTTACAATTAATATCTACTTTTGGAATAAGTTTTGTATCTGTAATAACAATTATATAATATACTTAAATATGAAGGGGTTTAAAGTTTTTGCATTACTAATTGGATTGTGTTTTTTTATAAGCGGGAATGCACAGGATAAAAAGAAATTTAAGGTGCAGACAATTGCATTTTATAATTTGGAAAATCTATTTGATACCGAGAATGATCCTAAAAAGTTTGACGAAGCAAGTCCAATAATGGAGATGAAAGCCAATAGAGATGAAGTTTACATCAAAAAAGTGGAAAACATGGCAAGGGTTATTGCGGATATCGGATCTGAAGTATCTAAAAATTCACCAGTGGTTATTGGTGTTTCTGAAGTTGAGAACGTAAAAGTTCTGGAAGATTTGGTAAACCACCCTTTCCTATTAAAAAAGGATTATGGTATTGTACATTACAATTCTCCAGATGCTCGAGGAATTGATGTGGCTTTGTTATATCAGAAATCATTGTTTACACCAACTACCACAAGTTCTCACGAACTTAAAATTTATGATGATATTTCCAGAAAACGAGTTTATACCAGAGATCAACTTTTAGTAACAGGAAAATTTGATGGAGAATTGATGCATTTTATTGTTAGTCATTGGCCTTCAAGAAGTGGTGGGGAAGCAAGAAGCAGACCAAAGCGAGTTGCTGCTGCGAAATTGAACAAACGTATAATAGATTCATTACAGGCTATAGATCCATACGCTAAAATATTTACTATTGGAGATTTAAATGATGATCCTACAAATTCTAGTTTGAAAGATGTATTGAAAGCTGAAAATGAAATAGATGAAGTAAAATTAAAGGGCATTTACAATCCAATGGAGAATATGTTTAAAAAGGGATTGGGTTCAAATGCTTATAGAGATGCCTGGAGTTTATTTGATCAAATCTTGTTTACACAGCCCTTATTGGAACGTGATTTTTCATCGTACAGGTTCTACAAAGCAGGTATTTTTAATAAACAATATTTAACTAATAAAAGGGGACGCTATAAAGGGTATCCATTTAGAAGTTTTTCTGACGGGAATTTCACAGATGGATTTAGTGATCATTTCCCCGTATATGTCTATATTATAAAGGAAGTAAATTAGTATAATAAAAAAAGCGACTCTTCGAAGTCGCTTTTTTTATGTCTTAATCAAACCATGTACTCCATGGAATTCTGGATAAAATAAGTAACCAGGCAATGAAATAATATATGGTTATTGTTTTAAACTTTTTAGCTGCAGTTAACTTCTTCTTATGCTTTGAAAACCCTATTGTGATCAAAATAACACCCAATATACCTACAAAAGGATGCTCAACAGCAACTTGTCTTGCAAAAGATGTTAATCCACCCATTCCATCCGTTTTTATACTTTCTAGTCCTAGCGGCGACACAAAATAAAGCACTAAACCAATT
>CAYTSL010000092.1:3404-6924 GCA_964440415.1 uncultured Flavobacteriaceae bacterium | reverse complement strand
TGTCTCCTGCCATATTATCATCTCCTTCACTTCCAGTTGCTTCTCCATCAGACTTTCCAATTCCACCCATTAATTCATCCAACTTTCTTTTTTTCTCCTCCTGCTCCCTTTTCATTTTTTCTTCAGCCTCTCGTTTCACTCTTTCAATACGTTCGGCTTCTGCTTTAGCCTTTGCTTCCGCTTCCTTTTGTTTTTTTATTCTGATGGATTCTTCACTCTCTTGAGTTGCAACATCTTCTACTTTATCCGTTATAGATTCTTCTGGTTTTGATTCTGTTGGTGTTTCTTGTGGAGTTTTATTAATCTTCTTTGGTTCAGATTTAATAGGTTTTAGCGGTTGAACATTGCCACTGCCAAAGTCGGTTGTACCAAAATTTACAGCTACTCCATATTCTGTTGGTGGGTCTAAATAAGGAGGACCCATTACAAAAAACAGTAAAATTAAAATAAGCATCAAAAGTGTTGTAATTCTTGCTGAATTACGCTCATGCTTTGTTCTTAAGTATTTCACTTTACAAAGAATTAATTAATTTGGCTTAACAGCTAATATCACCTTAAATTTATTTCTATTAGCTATATCCATTACCTTAACTACATTTTGAACTGGAACGGAGCGTTCTGCTCTTAATATTATAGTAGGTTGATTTTGTGAATCCAGGATTTGAATTAATTGGTTTTCCAAAACACTTTCTCCAACTCTTTTTTGATCAATATAATAGGTCAGATCCTTTTTAATACTTACAGATATTGACTTTTTATTTTCTGTTTTACCACTGGCTTTAGGCAATAAAATATCTATAGCACTTGTCGTAACTAAAGTAGAAGCTAACATAAAGAAAATAAGTAGGAGGAAAACAATATCTGTCATTGAAGACATATTGAATTCTGGTGTTACTTTATTTCTACCTCTCAAATTCATATTAAATAGGCTCGTTTAAGTGGTCTAAAAATTCTAATGAATTTGCCTCCATTTGATAAACAACCTTATCAGTTCTTACAACTAAGTGGTTATATGTAACGTATGCTATAATACCAACAATTAAACCTGCAACCGTGGTTGTCATCGCAGTATAAAGGCCACTTGCTAAAACATCCATTTGTATTGTTCCTCCGGCATTTGCAAGTTCAAATATTGCCAAAATCATTCCAATTACGGTACCAAGAAATCCAATCATTGGAGCTGCACCCGATATAGTTGCTAGTATACTCACATGTTTTTCAAGCCCATAAATCTCTAAACGACCAGCATTTTCAATTGCTGTATTAATATCTTCTAGAGGTTTGCCAATTCTTGAAATCCCTTTGCTTATTAATCTGGATACAGGAGAATTAACTTGAGAACATAGGTTTTGTGCAGAATCAATTTTACCATTACTCACATAATCTTTAATTTGATTCATAAAATTCGCGTCAATTTTTGATGCTTCTTTTATAGCAAATAACCTTTCAAAATATATGTAACATGCCGTTATGAGTAAAACAAACAATACTGCAATGATGACTTGTCCTGCCAATCCACCACTACTGATTAGTTCGATTATTGACAAAGTTTTTTCAACTTGTTCTCCGTCCGTGATTAGTTCTGCTCCTTCTTGAGCACTATCTTGTATTAAAATGCTTAACATAGATTATATTTTGATATTGTAATAACGCTCTTTTTATTAGGAACGTATGTCTAAAATAAAGTTCTTGTAAAAAAGAACACAGCAGTACCAGCTAAAAAGCCTAAAAATGCCAGCCAGGATATTTTACGTAAATACCAGAAAAAATCTATTTTTTCCATTCCCATAGCTACAACACCTGCTGCAGAACCAATAATTAACATACTACCACCAGTACCAGCAGAATAAGCTATAAAATGCCATAAGGTATTATCTGTACCTTCAGAAAACATTCCTAAACTAGCTGCCACTAAAGGCACGTTATCTATAACTGCAGAGCCAACCCCTAATAAAATAATAACGAGATCTGATACTGCTGTTCCAGCCATTTCGGTACCCATCATAGGCATATTTTCCTTTAAGGATGTTGCGAAACCAAATAATATTCCTAAAGATTCCAAAGCTGCTACAGCCATTAAAATCCCTAAAAAGAACAAAATACTAGGCATCTCTATTCTAGATAATGAATGATGCACTGGACTATGATGAGCATGAGCATCACTCTCTTCAGAATCATGACTAGTCATACTGAATTTAGTACTACTATAAAGTTCAGCAAATGTAGCTACAACACCAAGCGCTAGCATCATTCCAACATAAGGAGGTAAATGTGTTACTGTTTTAAAAATAGGAACTGAAACGATTGCACCTAAACCCAAATATAGCATTGTAGAGCTAAATTTACTTTTTGGTTTCTCTATTGCGTTAGTATCTGTATCTAACTCACCCTTAAATGCTGGTAAGAAAGAAGCTATAGCGGAAGGAATTAGCATACAAGCTAAAGAAGGTAACAATAAATAACCTATTAAATGTCCTGTGGTAACTTTTTTGCCTATCCACAACATTGTAGTGGTTACATCTCCTATTGGTGACCAAGCTCCTCCTGCATTAGCCGCAATTATAATTAAACCAGCATACCAAAGTCTAACATTTTTATCCTTTACTATTTTCTGTAAAATAGAAATAAGTACTATAGTTGCTGTAAGGTTGTCAATAATTGCAGAAAGTATAAAGGCCAAAAAAGAAAATATCCATAATATCTTAACCTTGCTTTTCGTTTTAATATACCCCTTAATTGTAGCAAATCCATCAAAATAATCAATAATTTCTACTATGGTCATTGCACCTAATAAGAAAACTAATATTTCTGCTGTTTTCCCTAAGTGATGCAACAATGTTTCTTCCATTAAATGCATCTTTTCCTCGTGTTCAAGATACCCGAAAGACTCTAACAATGCAACTTTGGTTGAATCAAACCACTGGGGAAAACTATCAATTCCCAATGCAATTAAAGCCCAACATATGGCCATCATGACCAATGCCGGAATTAATTTATCGATTTTTAAACTATGCTCAAGGGTAATCGCTAAATAGCCGATTACAAATACTAGAATAATGATGGTTTCCATATGTTAAATTAGTTGTTTTAGTGCTATTTCAAATGCGGTTTTACTAATATTTGTTGTAGAATAATTATTATTCCAAAAATCCAAAACCGCTGTTTAAAAATGTGATTTTGAAAGCATCTAATATATGAAAAATTAAATTTAAAATGTTGCATAAAAGATAAACATAACCCTAAAAAATTGGGCAACTTATAGTAACTTTATATAAATATTCTAAAGCACAAAAAAATTATTTATGGTTTCTATAAAAAATCAAGACACTCCTATAAATTTTGCCAGTGTTAATAACCAGATAGAAAAATCCGGTATTAAAAATATTGGCAAGGCTTCTATAAGGGAACTTGTTAGTTTGGTTAATGATATAGAGTTTGAAACCAAAGAAAAGTATATTAGAATGGAAATGGGGGTTCCAGGTCTAGCATCACCAAAAATTGGTATAAATGCTGAAATTAA
>CAYTSL010000092.1:0-3304 GCA_964440415.1 uncultured Flavobacteriaceae bacterium | reverse complement strand
GATAAAAAATATGAAACCTTTGATGTATACAATTTTAGAGGTGAAGCACTTAAGGAGAAGTTGGAATCCTACTTATCTAAAGGAAATATTTCAACTATAATCTACTCTAACCCAAACAATCCTTCCTGGATTTGTTTTACCAATAAAGAATTAAAAATTATAGGTGAACTTGCCTCCAAATACAAGGCTATAGTTATTGAAGATATGGCTTATTTTGGGATGGATTTTCGCAAGGATTATTCTATTCGAGGACAAGAACCATATCAACCTACAGTAGCTAAATTTACTAATAATTGGATTCTTCTTATTTCCAGTTCAAAAGCTTTTTCTTATGCTGGTCAGCGTGTTGGAATGATGGTTATTAACGACAAATTATTTAACAAATCCTTTGACTCTTTAAATAAAATTTATGGACATCCATTATTTGGTCATAATTTAATTTACAAAGTTTTATATGCTTTATCTTCAGGAGTTACTCATTCTGCACAATACGGTTTAGCGGCCATGTTAAAAGCTGTTAATAATGGGTCTTTTGACTTTATTAAAGAGGTAAAAGTGTATGGTGAACGTGCTAAGGTTATGAAAAAATTGTTTACAGATAATGGTTTTACTATAGTTTATGATAAAGATGAAGATAAACCTTTAGCCGATGGTTTTTATTTTACTTTTTCATATAAAAACATGACAGGAACAGACTTATTAGAAAATCTATTATATTATGGAATTTCAGCAATATCTCTTTCTATAACCGGTAGTGAAAGAATAGAAGGGTTAAGAGCTTGTGTATCACAAACATCTCCTTCACAATATAAGGATCTAGAATATAGATTAAAGCAATTTAATAAGCACTTTTCGTAATTAATAATCAATTAAATTATTCTGGAGAAAAAACTTTTCCAGAGCTATGGTCATTTTTCGCGCCTGTAACACTGCTCAAACAATTAATTTCACCTCTTAATTTAAGCACTCCCAATAAACCAAAAATAAGAGCTTCTTTATATTCAACAATATCTTTTGAAGGAATTACTATTTCATTATCTGTTAAGCTTTCTATTTGGTTTATCAAAAATAAGTTGTAGGCACCTCCTCCAGTTATTAAAACAGATGACTTTTTATTAGTATTAAATTCTTTGGAAATTTGAAACGCAATATGCTCAATAAATGTTCTTAAAACATCCTTACTGTCTAGATCAAATCTCTCAATCAATGGAAATATTTCTTTCTTAACCCATTCTAGTCCTAAAGATTTGGGATACGGTTTATTATAATATTCTAAATTATTTAATTGTATTAATAATTGCTTGTCAATAGTTCCTTGTGATGCAAGTTTTCCTTCAGAATCAAATTCAAATCCTAATAATTCTGAATAATGATTTAGTACAATATTAACTGGACAAATGTCATAAGCAATGCGACTGCTGTTTTTATTAGTTGAAATATTAGCAAAACCTCCAAGGTTTAAACAAAACTCATATTGCGAAAACAATAATTGATCACCAATTGGTACAAGAGGAGCTCCTTGACCTCCAAGATTTACATCTTGAACTCGAAAATCGCAAACAATAGTTTCATTTAGTTTACTTACTAGTTCTTCTTTATTACCTATTTGATAGGTAAACCCCTTTTTAGGATTATGTAATGCAGTATGACCATGAGAACAAACGGCATCAATCTGTTTAATGTTATTTCTAGAAATAAAATCTTTAATTGTCTTTGCTAAAAATATAGTGTAAGAATTATCAATATCCCGTAATTCTCTTATTGATTTAGTTACTATATTTTTTAGAATTTTAAACCAATGTTCATTGTAAGAAATCGTCTCTGATTTTTCAATTTTAAAACTCCAGTTCACATCATGAGTAAAAGTAATATAGGCCAGATCAATCCCGTCTAATGAAGTTCCTGACATCACACCTATTACCTTATATTCATTTTTTATCATATTGCGTAAAAATAGCAATCCTTATTGAATAAAAGTTAATTTAAACTTATCTTTGAGTATATTTTTTATCAAATTAATAACCAATTCAAAATATGGATTTTAATCTTACAGAAGAGCATTTAATGATTCGAGATGCTGCACGAGATTTTGCACAAACTGAATTACTTCCTGGTGTAATTGAAAGAGATAATAAACAAATGTTTCCTGACGAGTTAGTTAAAAAAATGTCCGAATTAGGATTTAT
Source organism: uncultured Flavobacteriaceae bacterium (assembly GCA_964440415.1). Lineage (GTDB taxonomy): Bacteria > Bacteroidota > Bacteroidia > Flavobacteriales > Flavobacteriaceae > Site-B1. Next base: position 1,118 of record CAYTSL010000092.1, on the reverse strand, counting down.
GGGAATTATGGTGGATCCAGTATATGGAGGTAGTGGAATGGATACTATTTCTTATGTATTAATAATGGAAGAACTTTCAAAAATTGATGCGTCTGCATCTGTAATTGTATCAGTTAACAACTCATTAGTTTGCTATGGTCTACAAAAATATGGTAGTGAAAAGCAAAAGCTAAAATATCTAACTAAATTAGCAACTGGCGAATTTATTGGAGCTTTCTGTTTAAGCGAGCCAGAGGCTGGCAGTGATGCTACATCTCAAAAAACAACAGCCATCGATAAAGGTGATCATTATATCTTAAATGGAGCTAAAAACTGGATTACAAATGGAGGACGAGCAGATGTGTATTTAGTTATGGCGCAAACTGATCGAGAAAAAGGTCATAAGGGGATTAATACGTTTATTATTGAAAAAGGAATGCCAGGATTTGAAATCGGGCCTAAAGAAGATAAATTAGGTATTCGAGGCAGTGATACTCATACCCTACAGTTAAATGATGTAAAAGTACCAAAGGAAAATCGTATTGGAGAAGATGGATTTGGTTTTAAATTTGCCATGAAAACCTTGTCTGGAGGACGAATTGGTATTGCGGCACAAGCTCTAGGTATTGCTTCAGGTGCTTATGAACTAGCTTTAAAGTATTCGAAAGAGCGTAAAGCCTTCGGAACAGAAATATCTAACCACCAAGCTATCGCTTTTAAATTAGCAGATATGTATACTGAAATAGAAGCTGCCCGTCATTTAGTTATGAAAGCTGCCTGGGATAAAGATCAGGGTAATAATTATGATGTGTCAAGTGCAGTGGCAAAGCTATATGCTTCTAAAGTAGCTATGGATCAGACAGTTGAAGCTGTGCAAATTCATGGTGGCAATGGTTTTGTAAAAGAATATCACGTAGAACGTTTAATGAGAGATGCCAAAATTACTCAAATTTATGAAGGCACCAGTGAAATTCAAAAGGTCGTTATTTCTAGAAGTATACTAAAGAGTTAAACTTATTTCATTCAATAATTAAAATCCAACTTAACAAGTTGGATTTTTTTTATGTTTCTAAGTTTTATGAAAACAAAAAAACCCTTCATAAGAATGAAGGGTTTTCAAAAAAGGCAGTGACCTACTC
>CAYTSL010000091.1:0-6976 GCA_964440415.1 uncultured Flavobacteriaceae bacterium | reverse complement strand
ATCCTTCAATTCTAACCTTCGCAATAAAAGCTGCGGCTTCTAAAGCTTCACTATAAACCAATCCGTGATATCCAGCCGAAGGTTCTGTAAATTCTGGAAATTTTCCGTTGGACCAATCAAAAGTTCCGGCATCAATAATAACTCCTCCAAGCGCTGTCCCGTTGCCATTAATGTATTTAGTCAACGAATGTATCACTATGTTGGCGCCATACTCGATTGGGTTCAACAAATAAGGTGTTGCTACTGTATTATCAACAATTAAAGGCACTTTAAATGCTTTGGCCTCTTTTGAAATTGCTTCAATATCCAATACATCCAGTTTAGGATTGCCTAATGATTCAATAAAAAATGCTCTGGTGTTTTCCTGTGCAGCTTTATTAAAGTTTTCTGGATCTGATGGGTCTACAAACGTGGTGGTAATGCCATGTCTTGGCAAAGTCACACTTAATAAATTATAAGTCCCACCATACAAACTGTTGGATGCAACAATATGATCTCCTGATTTTAGCAAGGTTAGCAAGGATGTTGCAATGGCAGAAGTACCAGACGCAGTTACTACTGCCGCAATTCCTCCCTCAAGAGCTGCTAAACGCTGCTCTAAAATGTCATTTGTAGGGTTGTTGATCCTGGTGTAAATGTTTCCCGTTTCTGCTAAAGAAAAAAGATTAGCAGCATGATCAGAATCCTTAAACACATAAGCTGTAGATTGATAAATTGGAACCGCTCTGGTTCCTCCGTTTTCTTGGACGTTGTGTCCGGCATGCAACGCTTTGGTTGCGAATTTTTGTGTACTCATTTTTCTTCTTTTTGAGTTAATAAATAATTAAAACAAAAGTCAAATGCGTCAAAATTGACGTACTTAATAGAAAAATGTTATAAAGAATGTTTAGAAATTACTGAAAGCAATTTCTTGTAGTTATCTATCCAATGCACCGATAAATGAATCAGTCATTAAGTAGAATTTAGCACCTTCTTTAATAAATTTAAAGGGTTGCTAAGGCTTCAACGGGTCTAATCCCTCCACCTTTCTTGATAACACTTCAATAAGTTTTTGAACTTTGTGAGCGCAAATATATATTTTATTAAATTTTAAAAGCAAATATTTTTGCATTTAATTTTAAAGATTTTCTCAATTATTATGAAAATGATAATATTCTTAGGCATATTTTGCCAAATATTTATCTTTAATAATTTGGGCAACAGGTTTATTTTCGATTTTACTCTCTAACCATGAGATGATATCTAAATATAAAAAAGCTCTTTTTTCAAACGGACGATTTTCAAACTCTTTTAATGTATCATGTAGTTTTACAAATGCCTTTTTAAGGTCTTGTGGATAAATATCCTCTAAACTCTTAATAAATTTTATCATTTCATTCTGCACTTCATGCAGATCATTCATTTTGATCAAGAATTTATACGTGCTTCTCAATAATGTATCTATATGATAATCTAGTCCAGCCTCATAATGTGCTACTAAATTTAAAACTCTTGAAAAACACAATAGGTCTTCACGCATAGATAAAGACTTATTTGAAATTATTTTATCTAAATATTCAATACACTTTTTATTATTGCCTGCGCCAAAATGCAAACTGGCAAACTTATAATAGAAGGTCATGATATGATGTCCATCGATCCTGTTAGAAAATTGTTCCATTTCCAATTCAATTTGTGGAATAAGTGACAGACCTTCATCAAAACTACCATCAATAAAGTATAAATTAATCCTATTTAAATTAACATACAAAAAGGATATGGCTTCCACATTTTCATCTTTTGGAAACGAATTGGAGGCCACCATATTTTCCAGTTTTAAAAGAGATTCTGTAAATTTTTCTTTATTCTTTAAAAAATATAATGACTCGAGTAAATAATTATTCCCTTTTAAAAAAAACACTGGATTCAATTTTGTCATACTTGGATTCTGATAAAAAAGATCCACCCATTTCAGTGAATATTTATAACAACTCAAGAAGTCCTGCATTAAAAAACTATACCACAGGTATGCTTTATAAAGCCATAACTTTTCCCTAAAACCTAAATTTTCTATTTTGAACTTAGGAAGCCGTGCATAAAAATAATCTGATATCCATTTACTTTCAGCTTCATTTTTTACATAACCCGTTTTTAGAAAAATACCATATAACTGTAATGATAAATTAGATAGTTTACTGGTGATGACATTTGCCTCACTAAGTTCTTTCGCCTGAATAGTCAATTCATCTGCTCTACCACTAATACTTCTTGTAATGTATTGTGATTCAATAATTTTCTCCAATTCAACAATTTCAAAGGCTAAATTTTTCTCTTCATTCTGAATAGCGACATCTTTGGCTTTATCCAATATTTTTAGACTTTGTTTGTACAATCCCTTATGGTATAGAATAGATGCAAAATCTAATTGCTCTCTAATTTGAGAACGTATATTTTGATGAGATGGGTTCAGTTTTAAGCTTATCAGGATCTGCTTGTATAGGTGTGCCTTAACATTGGCCAGTTGTTGTTTTTTAACAATTCCTGATTTGAGTATTGTTGCTTCATTATAGATCGATAATTTATCTAAAATATTGAATAAATTTAAAAACTTTGAATCCGTATTGACACCCAATCGTCCAACATACAATTTAAACTGACGTTTTTCTGATTTTGTCAAGGATTTGACAAGCAAAAATAAATTATCTTTTTGGGCTTTAGTCATCAATGGATTATAGGTGTATTTATCTGATTATAAGATGATTAATTAGTTTTTTTTTATTTGAACATCGTAATGTACTAATAATGTAATATTGAATTACTTATCCAAAATATACATTCGTGAGACAATAAGAAAATATAATTGAATAAATGTCAACGAATAAAGTAGAAATATTTGATACAACGCTACGAGATGGTGAGCAAGTTCCCGGATGTAAACTTAATACAACCCAAAAATTAATCATAGCAAAACAACTTGATAACCTGGGTGTTGATGTAATTGAAGCTGGATTTCCAGTTTCGAGTCCTGGTGATTTCAAATCTGTTGAAGAAATATCAAAATTAGTAAAGCATGCTACAGTCTGCGGATTGACCAGATCTGTTGAAAATGATATTAAAGTTGCAGCTGAAGCTTTAAAATATGCGAAGAAGCCAAGAATCCATACTGGTATTGGCACATCAGATTCTCATATTATACATAAATTCAACTCCAATAGAGAAGAAATAATAGACCGCGCTTATGCTTCGGTAAGTTATGCTAAATCCTTTGTTGAAGATGTGGAATTTTATGCTGAAGATGCTGGACGTACAGACAATGATTATTTGGCAAGAGTTTGTGAAGCAGTTATAGAAGCTGGAGCAACGGTATTAAATATTCCAGATACGACTGGCTATTGTTTGCCGCATGAATATGGAGCTAAAATGAAGTATCTAATGGAGAACGTAAAAGGTATTGATAAGGTAATCTTATCATGTCATTGCCACAACGATCTTGGTTTAGCAACAGCTAATTCCATTGAAGGTGTAATAAACGGTGCGAGACAGATAGAGTGTACCATTAACGGAATTGGTGAACGCGCAGGGAATACTGCTTTGGAAGAAGTAGTTATGATCTTGAAACAACATCCTTATTTAAATCTTGAAACCAACATTCAAACAGAAATGTTATATGGTATCAGTCAATTAGTTTCTGATAGTATGGGAATTTATACCCAGCCTAATAAAGCGATTGTAGGGGCGAATGCCTTTGCTCACAGTTCTGGAATCCATCAGGATGGTGTGATCAAGAATAGAGCAACTTATGAGATCATAGATCCTAAAGATGTAGGTGTCACTGATTCTGCTATTGTTCTTACTGCAAGAAGTGGTAGAGCAGCACTGGCTTACAGAGCCAAAAAAGTTGGTTACGAATTGACTAAACTACAATTGGATGAAGTCTATTCAAACTTTTTGACCTTCGCCGATAGAAAAAAAGAGGTCGATGATAACGATATCCATCAGATTGTTGAGACCAGTAAAATTTATAACGAAATAAAATCGGCATCATGAGACTGAATATTGCCGTTTTATCTGGCGATGGAATCGGACCAGAAGTTACTGATCAAGCTATCAAAGTTCTAAAAGCCATTGCGGCTGAGTTTAATCATAGATTTATATTCAAGTCAGCAAAAGTTGGAGCTATAGCTATTAATGAAACAGGAAATCCATTACCAGAAGAAACTCTCGATCTGTGTAAAAAGAGTGACGCTATCTTGTTTGGAGCAATTGGAGATCCAAAATACGATAACGATCCTTCTGCACCAGTAAGACCAGAACAAGGTTTATTGGGTTTACGTAAAGAGCTCGGTTTGTATGCCAACATAAGACCAGTCAAGGCTTACGACACTTTGTTAAGCAAATCACCTTTAAAGAAAGAGAACATTAAAGGAGCTGATATTTCTATTTATCGTGAATTAACTGGAGGTATTTATTTTGGTGAAAAGCAAATTAGTGAGGACGGAAATACAGCATCTGACCTTTGTCAATACTCACGTTATGAAATAGAGCGTATTGCGCATTTAGCGTTTAAAGCAGCTCAAACAAGACGAAACAAGGTAACCTTGGTTGATAAGGCCAACGTGCTGGAAAGTTCCAGACTTTGGCGTAAAGTAGTTACAGAAATTGGCACTCAATATCCAAAAGTAGAATTAGACTTTTTATTTGTTGATAATGCTGCGATGCAAATGATCTTAAACCCTAAACAATTTGATGTCATACTTACTGAAAATATGTTTGGTGATATTATTAGTGATGAGGCCAGTGTTATTGGCGGTTCTATAGGGTTATTAGCTTCTGCATCAATTGGAGATAAATATGCTATGTTTGAACCTATTCATGGATCATATCCACAGGCAACAGGAAAAGGAATTGCAAATCCTATTGCATCTATCTTGTCAGCAGCTATGTTGTTAGATCATTTTAAATTGACCGATGAAGCTAATTTAATAAGAAAAGCAGTCGATAAATCGTTGAAACTTTATATCACAACACCCGATTTAAACACAAAATTTGATAATATAACAACCGGTAAGGTTGGTGATTTTATAGAGGATGTCATTAATAACCCTAGTGACTCCAATTTTAATTTTCAAAATATACATTTAGGACAGTCCACTATTATTTAATTTGGTTAGTACAATTTAAATTCTGGTCCAGGAAACCCCTTTTTTAGCGATAGTTATCCTTCAATTCCTTCATCATGTTTTCATAAAAACTTTTAGCCTCATCGTTAGGTGATTCACATAAGTATATTTTGGTTCCGTTCTCTCTGAAATATTTGTTATCTATAGTTTTTATTAGCGTCACTTTATCGAATAATTGTGGTAGTCGTGTATCCGGATCTATATCATTTCCTAAATCTGAATGTATATAAATAACATATTTTTTTGATATGTTTTCAGGAGACCAAAATACAAAGCTACCATTAGGAGAAATAGGTTGAGGAATGCCAAATTCTTTGCCGTAGAACATTACTGCACCTGCTTGTCCATAGTGATAACAATAGATTTCACAATTATCTTTATTCTCATCTCCAAGGCTAACATATATCTTACTGACCTCTTCACCAATCTCTTTCCAGCCTGTCATATCCGCCATATCCTGCGGAATATCATGATTCACGCCATCTTCCCATCTAAAAGCTTCCTTATTGCTAGCTTTTTCAAAGGTTGACAAAGGAATGCCATCAAATGGGAGTGAAATATACAGGGAAACAAACATGAATATTATCAGGAAACTAACAAGAATTACAGAGTATTTCTTAACGTATTTTTCTATAAAATAAGCTCCAAATACAAATAGAATTGGATAAATACCCAAAGTGTAATATGCTTTTCCGCTTCCTGCCATTAGTAAAATAATGATCAGCAAATACATGTAACCAAATAGACGATAATTCTTTTCCTTTCTATGAAACAACAGAATTACCAATGCAAAGAACCAAATTAATAGAGCTTGGATATTCATTAAAAACTGTGCATTAATGAAATCTGATAATCTAACATGAACGAGTTGGGTTTCTCGAAGTTCTGACATATGTTGCAAAACAGGCCAGTTATTTTCAAATTGCCAAAGTAAGTTTGGAGAAATAATAATAAGTCCAATAACTATAGCAAAAAAGAAATATTTAGATAGAAATAAATATCGATATTTTGAAATAAGCAGTGCGAACCCGAACGCTGTATAAAAGAAAACAATCGAATATTTGTTGAGAAAAGCCAAACCGAAAGTTATACCAATCCATAGCCATATTTTAGGATTGTTTTTTGAAATCATTTTAAAAATTAAATATCCCGATAGCAACCAGTAGAAATGGTTAAATGCAACTGGTTGGAAAAGAGCATTGGTATGCAGGAACGATGGAGAAAGCAGGTAGGCAAGACATGCAAGAACAATCGCTTTTTTATTGCCTCCCAATTCTTTTGTAAATAATCCAATAATAATGACATTGATCGCACCAATAAGAGCAGGAAAAAACCTTAAGCCAAATGTCGTATTCCCAAAAATTGACGTTGCCAGTTTCCCAATAACAGCAATTGATGGTGGAACTGAAACATAGCCCCAAGCTAAATGTTCACTTTGTGCATAATAGAGATAGGCATCTCTATGTAGTTCAAAGTTGTATACAGTAAAAAAATGAATCAGCAGTTTTACAATTGCAAAAAACAATATTAATTGCCATTCACTTGAAATATTTAGCTTTGATTTGATTGGTTTCAATTTATTATCCTTCGTTTCTGATTTTCTAAATTAAGAAAATCATATATGAAAATTAATAATTATGGCTAATGTTTTGATAAGGTCAGTTTTAACTAATGTAATCTGATGTTATCCTAGCCAGCTATTTCTGCAATTTCACAACTATTTAACTGCGTAAATCACCTTATAGTTATAAATAATTTTCTTATTTGGAATCTTGTTCATTTTTTGGATTGTTTCCTCAAATTTGGTAATCCCAAGT
>CAYTSL010000090.1:0-7030 GCA_964440415.1 uncultured Flavobacteriaceae bacterium | reverse complement strand
GATTCATTCATGAATGTTAAGTTATTAAAAACAACATCCTTTCTATCGTCATTATATTGATACGAAAGAGTAACGAGAGATTTATTAGATAATTGATAATCAATTCCCGCATTAACTTTATACTCCGGGATCCTTAAATTCAAATCCTCTTCAATATTCGTATACGTCGCATTTACTATTAGTTTCAAACTCTTGGATAATTTATAATCTGCTATGAATTCAATTCCACTCGCTGTGAATTCTTTATCAATATTTTTATATTGAAAAACAAATCCTCCTAAATCAACAAAATCAATAAAATTGGTTTCTTTTCTATTAAAATAGACCAAACTTATGGTTGCTTTATTATTAAAACGAATTTCTGAGCCTATTTCGAAAGTAGAATTTTCTTCTGGGTTTAATTCATCATTACCATAGGTAGGTTCAAACAACTGATACAAGGATGGGGCTATATATGCTGTAGAGTAACTGACCAATCCTTTAAGATAGCCGAATTTTGTTGATTTTGTAAAGGAAGGATTAATATTGTAAATCAAATGTGAACCATATTCACTGTGATTATTCAACCTTATCCCAGAATTAATGTATAATCCAAAATCTGATTTATAGACCACGTTAGCATAAGGGTCTAAAATTGAGAATGAAGCTTTTTTACGATCAATACTTTGTTGCAGACTCGTTTCGTTAAACGGAATTAAATAGCTATCCATTTTATTCTCCTGGAAATTTAAACCAAGTACTGTGTAAAATCTTTCTTTAAAAATATATTTGTTAAAAGCATCTAAAGTCAAGCTATTAGCTTTAAAATTATTTGGAAAACTAGATTCAATTTGTCTTTCTATTTTGTTAGACGCAGCATTTATATTTATACTTCCTTTATTGTAATTGAATTTTGAGGAAATACCTAACCTGTATTGTTCTGATATCGAACGATTGTCCGCATCTATTTGCATGAAACTATCATCAAAATCGGCTTTAAACTTATCAAAACTTCCGTACAAATTGACTTTAAAGGAATTTGAAAAATCATAACCCAATTTTAAATTTCCGTTTATAGCATTAAAAGCATCCTTTTCTGTTCCCGATTCTATGGATGACAATCCATTGGTGTACTGATTTCCGAAGCTGGTTAAATAAGTAAATTTATTTAAGGTTCCATTTACAGATACACTGTTCCTAAAATCTTCTAATTGATATGAGTTGTCAACTTGAGACTGATTGCTTCCAAATACACTCCTGAAATTCCCTGAAATGGACTTTTTTGAAGCCTTTTTAAGTGTAATATTTATAACAGCTGTAGAGGCTCCAGAACCATACAAAGTACTCGAAGCACCTTTTAAAATCTCGATGGATTCTACTTGATCAGCATTTAGCAAACGTAAATCAAAATCATTTGCAATTTGAGATGCATCAGTCACAGCAATTCCATCAACTAATATCAGGACCTGTCTGTTTCGTCCTCCTCTTACAAAATAGCTTAAGTTTTGACCTGCATTACTTTTTGTCCCGTTAATTTCTATCCCTACTGTATTATTAATTATTTCAGCAATGCTTTTGCCTTGTAAATTAATGAGATCTTTTTGTGAGATCTTGGTTATCACTTTACCCGAATTTTCACGTTTTAATTCAAATTTGGAGCTGGTAATAACTACTTCTTCTAATTGTTCAATAGTAGAAGTATTATTTTGTTCTTGTGTAAATCCTAGTAATGATAAACAAGAGTATAAACCAAAAAATATTTTTTTTTTGATCATAAATTTTAATTAGGTCGAGAGTGGTATGACATATCATACAAAAACTTTTATCCCGAAAGTTCAATATTCAGTGTTTTGAATTTGGCAGGTCTCCTGACTTTCGTCTTATTTAGTTGTCTTCCCAGATTATTAATCCAGTGACTCGAAGTGTACCAATAAGCATTCGCAGATGCGAACTAAGATTACAGTTGCGGGAACAGTTCTGGAATTTAACCAGATTCCCTTTTTAATCCATTCCGTTAAGGAATAGAACCAAAATTTCGATGTAAAAATACGTAAATTAGTTAAGGTAGATAACCTAAAATTACTTTTTCTTAGTCAATTTCTAAATAAGATAAATAAAGCCAACCAAAAAATGTGTTATAATTATTCCGGCTACTATATATATTGTTAAATTTGAACTATCGCGCATATATATATTTTATACAAATATATTTTGCAAATAATAAATATTCGGTTACAATTGTTACATGTTTTTATGAGATTTTTATCTTTTGGTTGTATTTTTCTATTCGTCTTTATTTTTGGATGTAAAAATGAATCGAGAAAAGTTGATTTAGAAGTTTCTGAATCGAAAGTATTACCGTTAAAATATGCCAGAGGTTTTAGCATCACTGATTTTGAATCGTATAAAGTTATTGAGATTAAAAGTCCTTGGCAAAATTCGAGTAAAACATATCGTTATGCACTTATAAATGGAGCCGCTTCTTCTGAATATAATTTCGACCGAACTGATATAGATGGCGTTTTGGAGATACCTGTCAAAACTATAGTTGTTACTTCAACCACTCATATTCCTGCTTTAGAATTATTAAATGTTCAGAATACGTTAGTCGCTTTTCCTGAAACCAATTATGTTTCTTCAGAAACTACAAGAAAACGTATCGATCAAGGTTTAGTGAGAGACCTTGGTAAAAACGAAGGTATCAATATTGAAATATTGTTAGAACTAGATCCTGATGTAGTTATCGGATTTGGAGTTGATGGCGTTAATAAGGCATTTGAAAACATCCAAAAAGCAAACATTCCTGTTATTTATAATGGAGATTGGGTTGAATCATCTCCTCTTGCAAAAGCTGAATGGATTAAATTTTTCGGAGTATTATTCAATAAAGAAAAAGAAGCGGATTCTATTTTTAACTCTATTGAATCAGAATACTTAAAAGCTAAAGAATTGGCTTCAAAAATCACTAAAAAACCAACAATTTTAAGTGGAGCCATGCACAAAGATATTTGGTACTTACCAAATGGAAACAGTACAGAGGCTCAATTTTTACGCGATGCTAATGTAAATTATCTTTGGAGTGATACAGATGGAACTGGAAGTTTAGCTCTTAATTTTGAATCTATCTTCAATAAAGCCAAAAATGCTAATATTTGGTTGAGTCCTTCTAATTACTCTAGTTTGGAAGCTTTAGAAAAAGCCAATCCTCATTACACAAAATTTGAAGCATTTAAAACAAAACGTGTATATTCATTCAATAATACAACAGGAAAAACAGGAGGGGTTTTGTATTACGAACTCGGTACAGCAAGACCTGATTTGGTATTGAAAGACATCATCAAAATATGTCATCCTGAATTATTAAAAGATTATCAAACATACTTTTTTAAACCATTAGATTAATTGTCAGAATCCAGATCATATAAATTATCCTTTATAGTATTATTAGTAGTACTTATAATTTGCTTTATATTAAATGTGAACCTAGGTTCAGTTTCGATTCCTACTAAAGAAATATTTAAAAGTTTAGTTGGAACAATTGATAACGAATCCTGGGAATACATAATTCAAAATTACAGGCTGCCAAAAGCATTTACGGCTGTTTTAGTAGGTTCTGGTTTAGGAATTTCAGGTTTACTTATGCAAACTTTATTCAGAAATCCTCTAGCTGGACCATTTGTACTTGGGATTACATCTGGAGCTAGTCTGGGAGTAGCTTTAGTAATTATGGGTTCTTCTATTTTAAGTGGATTTTTTGCCGCTTTTTTAATTTCAAAATGGAGCATTGTAATTGCTGCCAGTTTAGGAAGTTTTTTAGTATTATTGGCTGTCATGGTCGTTTCGACCAGAGTACGAGATACCATGGCTATTTTAATAATTGGATTGATGTTTGGCAGTATAACGGCTGCTGTTGTTAGTGTTCTGTCCTATTTTAGTTCCGCCGAACAACTTCAACAATACATATTTTGGGGATTTGGTAGTCTTGGAAATTTATCATGGGATGAATTATTAGTGTTTTCCATAATATATGTAATTGGAATGCTATTGACTGTCTTATCCATTAAATCATTAAATACGTTACTATTAGGTGAGAATTATGCAAAAAGTCTTGGATTAAATATTAATAAAAGTAGAATGCTAATCATAATTGCAACCAGTTTATTAGCTGGAACCATAACAGCTTTTGCTGGACCAATTGCTTTTATTGGTTTAGCTATTCCTCACATTACCAGACAAATATTCAATACCTCAAATCATAAAATACTATTGCCTGCGGTTTTTTTATTTGGGGCCATTATTATGCTCATTTGTGATAGTATTGCTCAATTACCTGCAAGTGATTATACTTTGCCAATCAACGCAATAACATCTCTAATAGGAGCCCCTGTTGTGGTTTGGTTGTTGGTTAGAAAACGTAAAATGATATTTTAATGGATATAGTCAAAAAACATATCATTTTAAAGACGAATGAACTATCCATAGGATATTCATCTAAAAAAGATCAAACTGTTGTCGCATCTAATGTTAAAGTTGAATTACATCAAGGTGAATTAATTGGGTTAGTTGGAGCAAATGGTATTGGCAAATCCACTTTATTAAGAACGCTTACAAGAGTGCAGAAACCTTTAAAGGGAGACATTTTAATCAATAATAAAAGCTTAACAAAATTTAGTTCAAGCGAATTGGCTAAAGCATTAAGCTTAGTATTAACAGAGCAAATTGCTTCAAAAAATCTTTCTGTTTTTGAATTAGTAGCATTAGGCAGACAACCCTACACCAATTGGGTTGGAAAGTTATCGGCCAATGATTTTGCAATTGTCAAAAAAGCTATGAACCAAACCAATATAGAAGATTTAAGAGGTAAAAAATGCTTTGAGTTAAGTGATGGTCAATTACAAAAAGTAATGATTGCTCGTGCATTAGCTCAAGACACTGACTTGATCATTCTAGATGAACCTACTACTCACCTCGACATGTATCATAAGGCATTTATACTCAAACTACTTCAAAAACTTGTTAAGGAAACCAATAAAACCATTTTGTTTTCTTCACATGAAATAGATCTGGCAATTCAATTGTGTGATAAATTAATAGTTATGACGGATCAAAATGTTATTATAGATTCTCCTTGTAACTTAATAGAAAAAGGAGCATTCAATACTTTATTCCCGAAAGACCTTATCGTTTTTGATGAAAATACAGGTAGTTTTAGGGTAAAAAAATAAGTTTTTCTTTTTATAGATAAATCAGTTCTTCACTACATTACAAAAGTACTTTAAATATAAAATCATTATATTTATTTTTTGAATATCAAGCTTTTAAGAACATCCTCCATTTATTAGAAGCTATTAATCTAATGACTTTAATACACTTCTAATGAAATCACAAAGACTAACCATTCTATTATTTTGCCATATTTTTTTAATTGCAATAATCTCTTGCAAAAACAAACCATCATTACCAAATCCAGAATTAGCTTCCTTAGATCTATTAAGAGGTGAACTTATTTTATGTACTGGAGACCAATTTGGCGATGTAAGCTTTGCACTTTCTTGCAACTATGATATGCGTAAAACCTTTGATCTGGCAGTTTCATTATTACACTCTTTTGAATATGAAGAAGCTGAAAAGGCTTTTGTACAAGTTTTAGATGCAGATCCGGACTGTGCTATGGCCTATTGGGGAGTTGCTATGAGTATTAGCCATTCACTTTGGTACCAATCTGATAATAGTTACCTCGAAAAAGGATCGAAACTCCTGGAAATCGCCAATAAAATTCCAACAGGAGATAGAGAGAAGGATTATTTAGATGCCATAACTGTATATTATAAAGATTGGAATACCCTGAATAAACAAGAAAGATCGTTATTGTATGAAAAGAAAATGGAAGCCATTTATGAAAAATATTCTGATGATACTGAAGCTGCTGTTTTTTACGCATTAGCATTAAGGGCATCGGCAGATCGGACAGATAAAAGCTATTTGAATCAGAAAAAATCGGGTGAGATTTTAGAGAAATTATTTGTTGAACAACCTAATCATCCGGGTATTGCACATTACATTATTCATAATTATGATTATCCCGAACTTGCACATTTGGCTTTACCAACAGCAAGACGTTATGCGAGCATTGCTCCAGCATCATCTCACGCCCAGCATATGCCATCTCATATTTTTACACGATTAGGGCTTTGGGAAGAATCTATAGAATCTAATGTGAATTCTGCCTCTTCAGCACGATGCTATGCTGAGGCAAGTGCTATGGATGGCCATTGGTCAAATGAACTTCATGCCATGGGATATTTAGTATACGCCTATTTACAAAAAGGCGACAATACTAAAGCTATTGAGCAATACGAATACATGAAAACAATGTCCAAAATTTATCCTTCAAATATTGCTGCTATTGCCTATCCTTTTGCCGCAGTTCCGTCTCGAATAGCCTTGGAAAATAGACAATGGGAAAATGCTGCCAATGTAGAACCACATGATTCAGAATTACAATGGGAAAATTATCCATGGCAAAAATCATTAATGCATTTTGCCAGAGCCATAGGTTCCTCTCATCTAAAGGATTTTTCTTCAGCAGAAAAAGAATTAGACGTTCTCAAATCTCTTAGGCAAGAGCTAGTAAATAGTGGAAATAAAGCTAATGCTAAACAAGTATTGATTCAGATAAAAATAACTGAAGGATGGTTAAATTTTTTAAAGGGTAAACAAAATGAAGGTATTGCTCTTCTACAAGAAGCCGTAGAAATGGAAGACATTGTTGGTAAACATGGAGTTACGCCAGGTAAACTTATCCCGGCCAGAGAATTTTTGGCAGACATGTTTATGACAATGAATAAGCCGGATGAAGCCTTAATAGCTTACGAAAAAAACCTAATAATTAGTCCAAACAGATTTAATGGCATTTATGGTGCTGCCATAGCTGCGAAACAATCTGGAAATAACGAAAAAGCAGTACAATATTTTCAACAGCTTATTGAGCTTACGAAAAATTCAAAAAGCGACAGACCAGAACTAGAAGAAGCTAAACTATTTATCTCAA
>CAYTSL010000089.1:0-7067 GCA_964440415.1 uncultured Flavobacteriaceae bacterium | reverse complement strand
TTCCGTTTCCTTTGACTCCCATTCCAAAATTGCCATTAAACTGGCAGGAGGTGAGAGAAATAACTGAAATGAATAGTATAGAAATTGATTTGATTGTTTTCATAATATATTGATCTTATTGATTGATTAAAATAAAATGTCTATTAAAATTAAGGCAATAACTTTTACTAATGTTATCATGATTGTTCGTTTTTTGATTGATTGAATAAATGTCGTTTAAAACTAATTTTTAACTAAATAAATCTGCGTGAATTGTAAAATAGCATGGACGAATTGTCTAGTCGCCATCTGTTCTAATATCAATACCATCTTCATCGATATTTACTTTAACATCTTCGGCCTCGGCTTTAACACCATCTTCATTTATGATTATATTGATATCAGCACTTTTTATGATTACACCGTCTTCATCAATTTTTAATTTAGAATCGTGGTCCTTGATCTCAATTACCTCGTCTTCATCACAGTCAAAACATTCAACGGAGTCTTCTTCTATCTTTAAAATATGTCCAGCTTGGTTATAAGAAACAATGTTTTCACTGGATCTGTAATGATTTAAAAATGATCTTGTATTTCTATTTAAATCAATGTACGTTCCTTCTGGTAAATAGAGAAATAGTTCAATATTTTGCTCTCTGAACTTGTTATCATAATCTGTTAACAGAAAATTATCCAGCAATAGCTCATTGTTAGACAAGGCATAGTTATAATTTATGCTTTGTGCGCGTTCTTTGGCCTGAATGTAATCTTTACCCTTTGCTTCTTTTTCAACTTGAATATAAGCAACTGAATCTTTGGTTGATCTTAAAGCGAGTCTAATGTTTCTGGAATAAATAACCTTTTCATCATTTTCATTATATTTTACTTCAAATCCGTTATTTCTATACATTCCATTTTCATAGCTATCTAAACTACTAGCCACCATTTTAATATTTAATGTGTCGCTTGTGTTGTACACCAATTCTTGCTTATCAGATACAGAAGAATCTAAAGCAAATTCAGAGGTCCATTTTACACTCGTAATTATTAATCCAACTATTGACAATAACCAAAGCCCCAACAATGAGAATTTTGCGACATTACCAATTGATTTCAGATTATTGATTAGGATCTTTAATCCAAGGTAAAGAATAAAGAATGCTGGAATACCTATAAGGAAGAATAGCATGATTGATCCTAACCAAATAGGCACACCTGAACTTATTAAAGCATCTGGATAGTCCATCCACCAAGGCTCAAATATTGAAGATGTTCCCAAAGATAACAGACTAACAAATAGGCTGAAAATAGTTGTGGCACCTATAATAATTAGTATTAACCCAATAAATTTGGCAAAGATCTTAAGGAAAAACATTATTACATTTCCTATAGCATCAAAAAAAGTTTGTGAGCTTGATTTAACCTTGTTCCCGTATTTTTGATAATCTACATTTTTTACGGTTTCGCTAACATCATCAATTCCTTTTTTAATTTTTTTTTCAATATTGCTAATATTGACAGGTTCGCCTGTCATTGTTAGCTTATCCGATGTTGTAAGTGCTTCCGGTACTAAAACCCAGAAAAGGATATAAATAAATATAAATGTACCTCCTGAACCTAGTGCTAATAGCACCCATAATAATCTAATCCAAACTACATCTATACCTAAATAGTGGCCTAGTCCAGAGGATACACCACCAATATATGAGTTATCGGTATCTCTAAACAGTTTTTTTGCAGAACTTTTAGTCTTATAAGTTCTAGGATCATCTTCAAAAATCTCATCATCAACCAGATAATCTTCAGGTTGCCCCATAATGGTTATAACCTCATCGACTTCCTTCATGCCAATGACTTGTTTCTCGGTTTTAATGCGTTCCGTAAATAATTCGGATATACGAGCTTCTATATCTGATATGATTTCAGATTGTCCTTGAGAGTCTGTGAATGAACGTTTTATAGCCTCAAGATAGCGTTGCAATTTTAGATATGCATTTTCATCAATGTGAAAGAAAATACCTGCTAAATTTATGTTGACTGTTTTATTCATTTTTTTGTTGTTTTTTGGCTTGTTACTATATTTACTGCGTTTTGTAATTCACTCCAGGTAGAATTTAATTCTTTTAAAAACAGTTTACCCGTTTCGGTTAAACCATAATATTTTCTTGGAGGTCCTCCTGTTGATTCTTCCCAACGGTAGTTGAGTAAACCTGCATTTTTAAGTCGCGTTAGTAAAGGGTAAATTGTTCCCTCAACCACAAGCAACTTTGCGTCTTTTAAGGTTCCTAAAATTTCTGCAACGTATGCATCGTCATCTTTTAAGACGGATAATATGCAGTATTCTAGAACGCCTTTACGCATTTGTGCTTTTGTGTTTTCTATCTTCATGTTATAATGAATTTAATTATGAAACTGTTCATTTATTATTGATTGATGATACTGAAACAAGTTCAGCACTTGTTATTTTAAAAAGTTGATTGTTATTGGGTAATTATATAATTCGCCATCTCTGGCCTTTAAGCTGGCTTTGACTATAAAAACAAGTTCCAATATAAAACCAACAATTGCTAGACCGCCTAAAGCACCTCCAATGTAGAGAAGTGGAGAAGGCTTACTTATGTTAATATGGAAACTGTCAAATGGTCTAATGTCAATAAAATTGAATGCATCAAACAAGTTTATTGCAAAAAATGGAATTGTTATCATTCCTATTATTAAAGCATATAACAAAATGCTTATTTGAAAGTTAATGGCTTGTTTACCATGCTTATCAATAAAGCTGGATTTATCTTTGTTAATGGACCACAATACTATAGGACCTATAAAATTACCAAGTGGTACGATAAATCTACAAAAAGTAGATAAGTGGATGAAAGTTGCTATGTTTTTTTGATTGTCAGTTAACATGATATAAAAGTATATAATAGTTTCTTATGCAAATATATGGTTAAAAGAAGGTAATATGCAATACCAAGTACTAAAATTTAACAAAAATTTAACATTATTCAATCTAGATTATTTTATCTAAATTTATCGATAATTAAACCCTAATTAATGGATATAACAACAGGCAAACTCAATAAATTCTTAATGTTTAAGCTACCTTCGGCTTACTTGTGTGGAGTCCGCACAAGGCATATTGATGATTCAAAATGTGTTGTAACGGTAAAACATAGATGGATTAATAAAAACCCTTTCAAATCTATGTTTTGGGCTGTTCAAGGAATGGCTTCTGAGTTGACAACAGGTGCTCTGGTAATGAAAAAGATTAAAGAAAGTGGTAAAAATATATCAATGCTTGTAGCAAATAATAATGCAACTTTTACTAAAAAGGCTACTGGTAGAATAACATTTAAATGCATTGATGGGCAATTAATAGATTCTGCTATAAAAAAGACAATCAAAACGGGAGAAGGTCAAACATTTTGGATGAATTCTAAAGGCGTAAATGAAGATGGAGTGGAAGTATCAAATTTTAATTTTGAATGGACAATAAAGTTAAAAGTTAAAGTTTGATTGTTGTAACAAATCATACAATACATCAACAAATAAGCGTATAATCAAATAAATTAAATATGACAGCACACGAAATTGACTACAGAATCTACGGCGAAGAAATGCAATACGTAGAAATTGAATTAGATCCTCAAGAAGGAGTTATTGCAGAATCAGGAAGTTTTATGATGATGGATGACGGTATTAAGATGGAGACTATATTTGGTGATGGTTCGGGAAAAAATAAAGGATTTTTAGGATCTATTTTGGGAGCTGGAAAAAGAATATTGACAGGAGAAAGTTTATTTATGACTGCTTTTTATAATAACCTAACAGGAAAGAAAAATGTATCTTTTGCATCACCTTATCCTGGTAAAATATTACCAATAGACCTTACTGAATTTGAAGGAAAGTTTATCTGTCAGAAAGACGCCTTTTTATGTGCAGCTAAAGGAGTGAGTATAGGTATCGAATTCTCCAAAAAATTAGGAAGAGGTTTATTTGGTGGAGAAGGATTTATCATGCAAAAACTGGAAGGCGATGGAATGGCATTTGTACATGCTGGTGGAACTATGGCAGAAAAAGAATTGCAAGCTGGTGAAATATTGCGAGTTGATACGGGTTGTATTGTAGGTTTTACAAAAGATATAGATTACGATATCGAATTTGTTGGGGGAATTAAAAACACCGTATTTGGAGGAGAAGGTTTATTCTTTGCAAAGCTTCAGGGTCCTGGAAAAGTATATGTACAATCTTTACCATTTAGTCGATTAGCAGGTCGTGTTTTAGCATCTGCTCCAAGAAGTGGTGGAAAAAATAAAGGAGAAGGGAGTATTCTAGGTGGCTTGGGAGATATTCTTGATGGAGATAATAGGTTTTAGTTGATTCTTTAACAAGAAATTATGGTATATTAAGAAATTGTTAAGACATTTTTTAATATCTTTACGTTACTAATAAAAAACAACAGCCTATTAAATAAATCTACTTTTTTAACCTTAAACCTAATATAACCTATGGCAAGAGCAATGTTAGAGTACACCAAAACAGTACTTAATAAAGTAAGTTTTGACGTTTCACTGTTCTGTAAAGAAGTGAAGAAAGCTTTGGAGAGATTGTTACCATACGAAATCGAAGAGCTTAAGATTTTTATTAACTCACTTATTCAACAGAATCCAGAATTAAATCAATGTTTAATCTATTTAAAAGCATAGAAAAAGCGACCAAAAGGTCGCTTTTTTATTTAGATAAAGGACTAATAATTTGTACATCCTGAAAAGCGATTGCCCCTCGAATGATACTTGAAATTACGTCTTGCAAGGCTTCAATGATTTGCATTTTTAATTCACTTTTATGATAAATAATGCTCACTTCTCTTGCTGGAGATGGATCATTAAAGTAGCGCAAGTTCTTTTTTTCAGATTCTTTAATATCAAGCGTATGTAAAAAAGGAAGAAGGGTCATGCCTAGTCCTTCATTTGACAGCTTGATTAGAGTTTCGATACTGCCACTTTCTAACTGGAAGTGCTCATCATGAGGATTTTTGATTACTTTACAAAGGTTTATAACACCATCTCTGAAGCAATGACCATCTTCCAGTAATAAGATATCACTAATATCAAGGTCTGAAATATCAATTTTTTTCTTTCCGGCTAGACGGTGTTTTTTTGGGACATAGGTCACAAAAGGTTCAAAATAAAGAACCCGTTCTTTAATATTTTCATTTTCTAAAGGAGTAGCAGCAATAGCAGCATCCAAATGCCCTTCATTAATTCTGGAAATTATTTCATCTGTAGTTAATTCCTCAATTTTCAATTTCACTTTTGGATATTTTTTTACAAATGTTTTTAGAAACATTGGTAATAATGTTGGCATGATGGTAGGGATAATACCTAGTTTGAATTCGCCACCTATAAATCCTTTTTGCTGATCAACTATATCTTTAATTCTGTCAGCTTCATTTACTATATTTCTGGCTTGGTTAACTATTTTTCTACCTACTTCTGTTAATTCAATAGGCTTCTTTGACCGATCAAAAATCAAGATATTCAGTTCACCCTCAAGCTTTTGTATTTGCATACTTAATGTAGGTTGAGTGACAAAACATTTTTCTGCGGCTTTCGTGAAATTCTGATTTTCGGCTACTGCCAATACATAATATAATTGTGTAATTGTCATAAGTATCAATTTAGGTTATAAAAATATAAAAACTATCAATAAAACTTATAGTTTATTGAATTAATTATGAATTAGTTTTGTAATAGAATTAAAAATCAACATAAAAATAATAAATATGGTACTAAATAGTATAGGATTAGAAGTAAAAGCAGCTAAAAATTTGGCAGTAGAATTAAACAAATTGTTAAGTAATTTTCAAGTGTATTATCAAAATTTAAGAGGTATCCATTGGAATATTAAAGGGAAGCGCTTTTTCGACCTTCATGTGAAGTTTGAAGAATTATATACTGAAGCAAATATAAATGTAGATGAGATAGCTGAAAGGATACTTACACTTGGTGAAACACCTTTGCATACTTTTGAAGATTATATAAAAGAGGTTAAAGTTCCAATAGGGAAGAACATTAAGCAGGATGAAAAGGCAGTACAACTTATTGTAGTTTCTTTGTCTGAACTTTTAAAAATTGAGCGACAAATTTTAGAGAAATCTGGTGATGCTAATGATGAAGGGACTAACTCCATGATGAGTGATTTTATCACAGAGCAAGAGAAAACGGTCTGGATGATGAAAGCCTGGTTAAATGAATCTATTTAATTAAAATAATAGCTACACGACGGTTTTTAGTCATTCCTTCTTCCGTACTATTGGATTCAACAGGTTTTGTTTCGCCATAACCTTTAGCCGTTAATCTAGAAGGATCTATTCCTTTAGAAATGAAATAGTTTCTTACGTTTACAGCTCTATTTTGTGATAATACTTGATTAAAATCTGTTGTAAAGGTATTATCTGTGTGTCCAGCAATATGAAATCTTTCACTTTTATAAGTATTCATAATGGAGACTATTCTATCAAGAGTTGTTTTACTAGATACCCTTAAATCAGCTTTACCAAGATCAAAAAGAACTGTTTCTGCAAAGGCATCAATAATCTTTTCTTCCGTTTGAGTTAATTTTGGATATGGACAACCCTTATTTTCAATTGGTCCAATTTGATTTGGACATTTATCATCTTTATCTATTACACCATCTTTGTCCGTATCCTGCCATGGACAACCTCTGTTGTTAAAAGATCCAGGAACTTCTGGACAATTATCAAATTTATCTGGAACCCCATCATTGTCTTTATCTGGACATCCTCTAGTGTTTAACCCACCTTTTGCATCTGGACACTCATCATTTTTATCAGCTACACCATCTTTATCTCTATCAGGACAACCTTTTAATTCTAATGGACCATATACTAACGGACATTCATCCAATGATTCTTTTACACCGTCACCATCTGAATCTGGACAACCATTAAATTGTATTAAGCCAAATTCTTCCGGACATTCGTCTTCTTTGTCCATAATACCATCATTATCTGTATCAACACCACCAAAACTATAGACCAGACCAGCAAAATACTGAAAGTGATT
>CAYTSL010000088.1:0-7258 GCA_964440415.1 uncultured Flavobacteriaceae bacterium | reverse complement strand
TTTATGTAACGATTTGCTATATTTGTTTACTAACTTTTTGTAAACTAAATAATCAGAAATAAATGGAAACACAAAAACTTACTCCAGGCAAATTTGCTTTAAACTATGGTCTCATTCTAGGACTTGTAATGATTGCAATAGCGGTTGTTATGTACGTAACAGGAATGGCATTAGAATTAAAACAATGGCCTCAATATTTATATTATATCATTTTTCCTGTAACAGTTATTTATGCCATATCACAGTATAAAAAGAGTAATGGTAACTTATTAAGACTCGGTGAAGCAATTAAAATTGGAGTATTAATCGGTGTGATAAGTGGACTTGTTTATGCAGTTTATGGATTAATATTTAATTACATAATTGATCCAGAATTTATGGATTTAATGATGGAAGCGACTAGAGATAAAATGCTTGAAAATCCTAATATGACTGAAGAAATAGTAGACCAAAGTATGGCAATGATGGAAAAATTCATGAGTCCACTTTTAGGTACAGCAATGTGGATTGCTATGAGCGCATTTTTTGGTTTGATCTATTCCTTAATTGGTGGATTAGTGATGAAAAAAGAAGAATAATTTATGGATATATCAGTAGTCATACCACTACTTAACGAACAAGAATCTTTAACTGAATTACATGATTGGATTGCAAAAGTTATGCAATCCAATCGTTTTTCATATGAAATTATTTTTATAGATGATGGAAGTACAGACAATTCGTGGGAGACTATTAAAGAATTATCGACACAAAACAAACAAGTAAAAGGAATTCAATTTCTAAAAAACTTTGGGAAATCTCAAGCCTTGCATGCTGGATTTGCAGAATCTGAAGGTGATGTTGTCATTACTATGGATGCCGACCTACAGGATAATCCTGAAGAAATTCCTGATTTATTTAAGATGATCTCTAATCAAGGATTCGATTTAGTTTCTGGTTGGAAAAAAAAGCGATATGATTCAGTAATTACTAAAAATTTACCATCAAAACTGTTCAATTGGGCTGCACGAAAAACATCTGGAGTAAAACTGCACGATTTTAACTGCGGGATAAAAGCATTTAAAAAAGCTGTTGTTAAAAATATTGAGTTAACAGGAGAAATGCATAGATATATTCCCGTTTTGGCAAAAAACGCAGGATTTACAAATATTGATGAAAAGATAGTGAAACACCAGGCAAGAAAATATGGTAAAACCAAATTTGGTATGAACAGATTTAGAATTGGTTTTCTGGATCTTGTAACAATATGGTTTTTATCAAGGTTTGGCAAAAGACCGATGCATTTATTTGGGTCTCTAGGTGTAATAATGTTTTTAGTAGGCTTTGGATTTGCACTATATTTAGGTATTGATAAGCTGTTTTTTAATACTTCAGGTAGACTTATTACAGAACGCCCACAATTCTATATTTCTTTGGCGACAATGATTATAGGTACTCAATTTTTTGTAGCTGGATTTTTAGGTGAGATCATCTTACGTTCTAAACAAAACCAAAATCGTTATTTGATTAAGGACAAATTGAATTTATAACCATAATCCCCCTAAATTAAACCAATAATAGCACTTTAACATTTATCAAATTGGTTAAATTTGTTAAAAATATAATACATTATGATTTATATTGAGCCTAAAGTTTTAGACAGAATTAATAGTTGGTTAACTCCAACCTTCGATCAGGATACCCAAAATACTATTAAAGACAGTATTGCTAATAATCCTAAATTTATTCAGGAAAGTTTCTATAAGGATTTAGAATTTGGAACCGGAGGAATGCGTGGGGTCATGGGAGTGGGCACCAACAGGATTAATAAATATACACTAGGAAAAAACACCCAAGGGCTTAGTAATTATCTTCACAGAAGCTTTCCAAATGAAGAAGTGAGAGTTGCCATTGCTTATGATTGTAGACACAACAGTGATACATTAGCAAAACTCGTAGCTGATGTTTTTTCGGCAAATAATATTAAAGTCTTTCTATTTGAAGAATTAAGGCCTACTCCGGAACTTTCTTTTGCACTCAAACATTTAAATTGTCACTGTGGTATAGTTTTGACGGCCTCTCACAATCCACCAGAATATAATGGTTATAAAGTATATTGGCAAGATGGAGGACAATTGGTACCGCCTCAAGACGAAGAAGCAATCAACGAAATAAACAGTCTAGATTATTCTGAAATAAAATTTGAAGCAAACGAAAAACTGATTCAGTATATTGGTAAAAATGTTGACGATGTGTTTATTAATGCATCTATAGAAAAAGCAAACTTTACTTCACAAGAAGCAAAAGATAATATGTGTATTGTATTTACATCCTTACACGGAACATCAATCACACTCATTCCAGAAACCTTAAAACGTGCTGGTTATAAAAATGTTCATATTGTAAAGGAACAAGAAAAACCAGATGGTGATTTCCCAACCGTTGTTTCACCAAATCCTGAAGAACCAGAAGCACTTAAAATGGCTTTAGAATTAGCCGATAAAGTGAATGCTGATATCGTTATTGGAACCGATCCAGATTGCGATCGTTTAGGTGTTGCAGTGAGAAACTTGGACAATAAATTGCAACTCCTAAATGGAAATCAGACCATGGTTGTAATGACAGAATTTCTATTAAGCCAGTGGAAAAAACAAGGTAAGTTGCAAGGGAAAGAATTTATTGGTTCAACTATTGTTTCTACACCAATGATGAGCCAAATGGCTGAAGACTATAAAGTTGAAAGTAAAATAGGCTTAACTGGATTTAAATGGATCGCTAAAATGATTAAAGACTTCCCAGAATTAGATTTTGTTGGAGGTGGCGAAGAAAGTTTTGGTTTTATGGTTGGTGATTTTGTTCGCGATAAAGATGCTGTAACTGCTACGCTTTTAGCTTGCGAAATTGCTACACAATCAAAAGCTGATGGAGGTTCATTATTTAAGCATTTAATTCAATTATATGTTAATCATGGTTTTTATAAAGAACGTTTAATTTCAATTACTAAAAAAGGAATTGAAGGGGCAGAAGAAATAAAACAAATGATGATTGACGCAAGAGAGAATCCATTAAAAGACGTTAATGGCTCTAAAGTTATAAGAATAGAGGATTATCAACTATCTATTGCCAAAAATATTCTTACGGGAACACAAGAAGAAATTGACATACCAAAATCAAATGTTCTTATTTATCATACTGAAGATGGAAGCAAAATTGCATTAAGGCCAAGTGGTACAGAGCCAAAAATTAAATTTTATTTTAGTGTCAACACTACTTTAAATCAAGCTTCAGATTTTCTTAAAAAAGAATCTGAATTAGAAAATAGAATTGATGCCATAATTAAAGATATGGAACTGGGTTAATGGAATACCTTAAAAAACTTTCACGTTTTATTACGCCTTATAAAAGGTACGCCATACTAAATATTATCAGTAATATTTTTTATGCCCTTTTTAGCACATTGGCTATGTTGTCATTAATGCCAATGATAAATGTTCTTTTTGGAGAAGGCAAGAAAGTAAATGAAAGACCAATATACGAAGGCTTCAAAAGCTTAAAATCCTATCTAGAAGATTCTATAAATTATTTTATAACCACAACTACAGATAACGAAGGACCTCAACAAGCCTTGTTATATATGATTATAATGATAATAAGCTTGTTTTTATTAAAGAATCTTTTTAATTATTTGGGACTGTACTTCATAACTTTCTTAAGGAATGGCGTATTAAAAGATTTAAGAAATAGCATTTATAACAAAGTTTTACATCTTCCTATCTCCTATTATTCAGAAAAGAAAAAAGGTGATATTATCGCCCGGATTTCCGGAGACGTCAATGAAGTAAAAAACTCTTTACTGGCTGTATTAGAATTAATAGTTAAAGAACCTTTAACTATTCTGTTTTCTATAGTTGCCATGTTTATAATTTCTATTAAGCTTACTATTTTTGTGTTTTTATTTATCCCAATTGCCGGAGCTATAATTTCAAGAATAGGTAAAAGTTTAAAAAAGAAATCCGACCGAGTTCAAAAAGAACAAGGTGTATTTTTATCAACTTTAGAGGAAACTTTAGGAGGCTTAAAAGTGATTAAAGGATTCAATGCTGAAGGTAAATTCAATGATAAATTTCAAGAATCCACCAATCGTTTCTTTCATTTTTCAAACACTTTATTGAATAGACAAAATTTAGCATCTCCTACTAGTGAATTTTTAGGAATTGTTACCATTGCTGCTTTATTGTGGTATGGAGGAAGTATGGTCTTAATTGAAGACACCCTTTCTGGGGGAGCATTTATTGGGTATATGGCTCTTGCTTACCAAATTCTTACTCCTGCAAAAGCTATTAGTAAAGCGAGTTATAAAGTAAAAGCTGGAAATGCTGCTGCAGATAGAGTTCTGGAAGTTTTGGATACAGAATCACCATTAGAAGATAAACCTAATGCTATCACTAAATATAGTTTCAACCAACAAATATTATTAGATAATATTTCGTTTAAATATGAAGATAATCTTGTTTTAGAAGATTTTTCATTAAATGTTGAAAAAGGCAAAACTGTTGCACTCGTTGGTCAGTCCGGAAGCGGGAAATCAACAATTTCAAATTTAGTAACTCGTTTTTATGATGTTAATAAAGGAAGTATTAAAATCGATGATTCAGACATAAGAGACTTAAAAAAACATTCTTTGCGTGATTTAATGGGACTGGTAACTCAAGATTCCATTTTATTTAATGACAGTGTGAAAAACAACATTCTCTTGGGAGACGAAAACGCATCAGATGAAGATGTAATTGAAGCTCTTAAAATTGCGAATGCATTGGAATTTGTTAAAGATTTACCAAATGGAATTGAAACCAATATTGGAGATTCTGGTAACAAATTATCTGGCGGACAAAAGCAACGATTAAGTATTGCTCGTGCAGTGCTTAAGAATCCTCCAATCATGATATTGGATGAGGCAACTTCTGCATTAGATACAGAAAGTGAACGATTAGTACAAGTCGCTTTGGAGAATATGATGAAAAATAGAACATCTATAGTTATTGCACATAGACTATCTACCATTCAACAAGCAGATACGATAGTGGTTATGCAAAAGGGAAAAATAGTTGAACAAGGCAAACACAAAGACTTAATAAGTAAAAAAGGTATATATAGTAACTTAGTGAAAATGCAGTCTTTTAACTAAAACATAACAAAAAAGGATGCAACAATTAAGTACATCCTTTTTCTATCCATATCAAAATCTTGGGGATTTTAATATAAAACAACCAACTAATCGAAATTTTTGAGAAGAGATGGAATTTCTTCCATCTCTTTTTAGTTGTCCTATTAATCAAGGGATAAATAGAACAGCATAATCAACTGCATTCCAAATGTACTTACATACATATGTGTGACATGGGTTATTGATTAAGTCAAAAAATGTCATTTCGATAAAAAGTAACTTTTTATCGACCAATTGTATTTTGTTAAATATTTTCCTACACTACAAATTAGTTTTAGTAGTTATTAAACTATTCTTACTTTTGATAGTCTAAACAAAAAACAAATCATCATAGACGATAAAGAACTTATTCGCCTTCTCAATAGTGAAAAAACAAAAGAAGAAGGATTCAGAAAATTAATTTCCCTATACAAGGAGCGATTGTATTGGCACATCCGTAAAATTGTTATAAGCCATGACGATACTGACGATGTTCTGCAAAATACTTTTATAAAGGTATTTAAGAATATTAGTAACTTTAAAGGTGAGAGTAAACTATTTTCATGGATGTATCGCATTGCCACAAATGAAGCAATTTCACATTTACATAAAAATGCAAAGCATCAAAATTTGGCAAGTGAAGAAGTACAGCAATATGCAGTTAATAATTTACAATCTGATGTGTATTTTGAAGGCGATGCTATTCAATTAAAATTACAACAAGCCATAGCTAAATTGCCTCAAAAACAGCAATTGGTATTTAATATGAAATATTTTGATGATCTTAAATACAAAGACATGTCAAAGATTTTAGAAACAAGTGAAGGTGCTCTAAAAGCCTCATATCATATAGCTGTAAAGAAGATTGAAGCGTATTTAATAACAGATTAAACTATTTAAAGTATTTATAGTCTAAATAATAGAATGAATAAAAATAAATTACATACCATTAAAGATTCAGGTTTTAAAACACCTAAAAACTACTTTGATGGTTTAGAAGATTCAATTATGAATCAAATAAAGCTTCAGGGAAAAATAGAAAGTACTGGTTTTAAAGTTCCGGATAATTATTTTGAATCTTTAGATGATAAAATACTTGGTAAGGTTGCTCACAAACCTAAAGTCATCTCTTTATTTACAAAGCGTAATTTATTCTATGCATCAAGTATTGCTGCGGCTTTAGTTTTAATGTTCAGCATATTTATTAATAAAAACGATTTAACCTTTGATGATTTAGAAATAGCTTCTATCGAGAATTATTTATACGATGAAGATATTGATACCTATGAGATCGCTTCGCTTTTGACAGAAGAAGAATTAATTTCTGATAATTTTATTGAATCAGAAATATCCGAAGATTTGATAGAAGATTACCTTATAGAAAACGCAACAATAGAAGACCTAATAATTGAATAATATGAAAAAAATACTACTCATACTAATACTAACTTTGTCCATCAGCAGTTTTGCTCAAAACAAAGATAGGCAAGAACGAATAAAAGCCCTTAAAATAGCTTTCATCACAGAACGTTTGGAGTTAACCGAAACTGAAGCTCAAAAATTCTGGCCAATTTACAATGCATTCGATACAGAAAATCAAAAAATGCGTAGGGAAACAATGGGTAAATTCAGAAAAGTAGATTTTGAGTCTATGAGTGATCAAGCGGCTAAAAATCATTTGGAAGACATAATGGCTACCGATAATAGAAAACATGAATTAAAACAACAATTTGTAAAAGACCTATCAAAAGTATTACCTGCAAAAAAGATAATTTTACTAAAAGCTTCAGAAGATGCCTTTAACAGACGCATGATGGAACAATTCAAAAAACGTCGTGGAGGTTATAAAAACAATAATCCATAAAAAAAGGAGCCAGCTGGCTCCTTTTTTTATTCTCTAAATGTCAATTTGGAAATTCGTCCTTTTCCTGCTGCATAGGCAATACTATCATTTAAAAACCGAATGGTATAAAAACCTTCATCACTTAAATGCTTCCAAGTAATTCCTGCATCGTTACTATAATCAATCCCTTTAAAACCGATAGCAACTAATTCGTTGCCTTTTCCGTTCGGAAT
>CAYTSL010000087.1:3720-7268 GCA_964440415.1 uncultured Flavobacteriaceae bacterium | reverse complement strand
CTACCTTCCTTTGCGGTTTCGCCAGGGTCATTTAAAGAAATTACTGGAGTAAATTCATTAGACCAAGCGTTAGGAAAATACAATCCGCGTTCTTGTACCCAACCATTAAAATCTGCTGTTGTAATTTTATTTGGATAATTAAGTAGCGGATGTCCAGAATCTAAAATTCTTACTTCTGCGTTTTCATCGGTTACACGATCTCTGGAAAGTGTTAAATCATAAGGTGCAATTTCATCAACTTTTAATCTGAAATTAGTGTTGTATTGCACAATTAAATTACCACCGTTTTTTACAAAATCGAACAAATACTTTTGTTTAAACTTTAATTCGTCGACTGTATTATAAGCTCTAATTCCTAAAACAACAGCATCAAATCTAGCTAGTAATTCTGCATTAATATCTTCAGGCTTTATGTTGATTACATTATAACCAATTTGTTTAAGGCTTTCCGGAACCGTGTCTCCCGCTCCTTCAATATAGCCTATATTATTTCCAATTTTTTTAATATTTAACCTGACAACTTTACTTTCACTAGGTAAAAGCACAGTTTGATATGGAATATGATCATAATCAATTTCAACGAGTTCTTTTGTGTAATCAATTCCGTTTACGTTAACAATAGGAGAGATGTATCCCTCACTTTGATCTTTTGGTGGAATCACTGAAAAAACAAGAGTTTGTTCCTCTCCTTTATTTGTAAGTGAAATCTTTTGTTTTTCAGGATAGACGCTCCAATCGTCAGGTGAACACAAGGTAACATAGCCTTCTATATTGCTCCTTCCTGCCTTAACTGTTAAAGGAATTTCCTTTAATTGGTCAGTCTCAAATATGATTACTTTTTCATTTATTTTAACAGATACTTCCGGAATGATTTCAAAAGGTTTGTATGTTTCGCCTTTTACCGGGTCATTTCTTTTATAAATAACCTCTTTTATAAATGGAATTTTAGTGTTTTCTATAATTAAATTAAATGTGACATTTATATTTTTCTCGGTTTCCGGTTTTCCAATATCACTCAAATTATCGACGTGGTACATTCCCAATGTTCCTTTTGAATTTAACCAGTATGGAGATGTTGGTAGTTGCTTGGAATTGAAGTCAATCACTTCTTCAAACTTATAATTGATGTTTGATTCAAGCGAAATATTTTTATTGATATAAACTTTATTCGGATTTATGATACTTTCTAATTGAACTTGCTGATTGCTTCTGTTTATTACTTCAATTTTTAATGTGACCTTATCGTGGATAGTAGCATGATTGGTTTCTGCAACTGCTTCTAAATATAAGCCAGCACAGGCTGCAATAATATCTTTAATGTCATTTGATTTGATTGTTTTCCAATGTTCCTCTTCTAAATTCTGAATTAAATTATAAGCTTTTACCAGATCTGGAATAGAGGACGAAGGATTATTAAAATCAAATTCAGCTTCAACTTTCTTTAATACAGAACCAATTTCCTTTCCACCCTCAACACGATTCCACGATGTATCTATACCTTCAAAAATATTGTTTTTGTCAACTGGTAAATCGCCTTTGATCAACTCGATGTACTCCATCTGCTCTCCTCTAGTACCAGTATTTCCAAATCCTTGGGATTTATGTTGGCTGCGGCTCAATGATGCAATTTCAGTATTACTCAAACCTAATGTAGGATAATAGGTTCCAATATTGAATGACAGAAGGTTCGTTTTGTCGGCCTTATCAAAATTCTCTCGGCTGCCATAAAACCACCAAGATGTGTTAAAGAATAGGCGTTTAGGTTGCCACAGGCCAGCCTGTTTTAGTTGAGCAGGATACGCAGAGTTTTCGTTAGCGAGATCAAATCCTTCAATGCCTAACATAGCAGAACCAGTGTGATGTCCATGAGTAGAACCAGGTGTTCTGTGGTTAAATCGGTTAATGATGATATCTGGTTTAAACCTGCGTATTGCAAGTACTACATCACTCAATACTTTTTCCTTATCCCAAATTGCTAAAGTTTCATCTGGGTGTTTAGAATAGCCAAAATCGTTAGCTCTTGTAAACAGTTGTTCACCACCATCAATTTGTCGTGCAGTTAACAGTTCTTGTGTACGAATCACACCTAATAACTCTCTAATTTCCGGTCCAATAAGGTTTTGTCCACCATCACCACGAGTGATAGATAAATAAGCAGTTCGTGCCTTTATATGGTTAGACATATATGAGATCAGTCGTGTATTTTCATCATCTGGATGTGCAGCCAGATACAATACAGAACCTAAAAAATTGAGTTTTTTTATGGATTCATAGATTTCTGAAGTGTTTAATTTCTTGGGTTTTTGAGAGAATGAATTTAAGGAGAAACTTAAAACAGCAAGAAGAACTAGTATTGTTTTACGCATTATAGTATAGAGTTAGCTTGAGGTTCAAATATAAAAAGAAAACCAGCCAATAGGTTGGTTTTAATGTTTCTTTAACTAATACTTATTACAGCTGGAATTTTCTTGTAAAATTTCAAATAAGGAAATTAGTCTTCTCGATTTAATTAATGATATCCAATAATGTTTGATATACCAAATGTACTGGCAACCCCATTACATTAAAATAGGAGCCTTCTAGTTTTGTTACCCCAATTTGTCCTATCCATTCCTGAATACCATAGGCTCCAGCTTTGTCTAAAGGATTGAAGTTTTGGATGTAATACCAAATTTCTTCATCGGTAAATACCTTAAATGTGACTTTAGTGATGTCATGGACAGTTTTCTGAGAATCTTTTGTTGTAAAAGAAATTGAAGTCATGACTTCATGAGTTTTTCCACTCATAGATTGAATCATTTCAAAAGCTTGCTTTTCATCCTTTGGTTTCCCTAGTGCTTCATCCTGATGCCAAACTATGGTATCACTGGTTATGAGAATGTCATTGTCCTTTAATTCCTTATTAAATGGCACAGATTTTAATTCAGCCAAATAGTTAGTGATTTCTTGTCGCTTTAAATGATCTGGAAAATCTTCTTCTATTGGTTTTAATCTAATTTCAAAATCAATTCCTAAACCATTAAAAAATTCTTGTCTTCTGGGAGATCCTGAAGCTAAAATAATGTTATAGTCTTTTAATTTTTGTCGTAGCATTAATTTAAGATTATTGGATAAAGAAGCATAGATAGTATGCCAAATAGCATTATTAGTTTTAGTAGACTACTTATGAAGTGAAAGTCCTTTTTTGTTTCAGCATTGAAAATCTTGATAGTTGTAAAAATTAAGGGTCCAACCACTAATATCAAGAAATATACAACAGCAATTGTTTTGTTATACAGATAAGTTGACAAATAATATACTAGTAACAGTATAGGAATTAAGGACAACACAAATATTATATTTCTAGACCTATCTCTACCAATAAGAATAGGTAAGG
The DNA here is from genome assembly GCA_964440415.1 of uncultured Flavobacteriaceae bacterium. Taxonomy (GTDB): domain Bacteria; phylum Bacteroidota; class Bacteroidia; order Flavobacteriales; family Flavobacteriaceae; genus Site-B1. The sequence continues at coordinate 3,892 of CAYTSL010000087.1, read as the reverse complement.
TCTTCATTCCGGATTTGTGATCTCCATCTACATCTTGAATGTCCTTAATCATTTCTCGTATTAAATTAATTATAAAGGCGAACAAAGCATAGTGGAGCAGTACTTTGAACATGTTTATTTGTGCTATTTGATTTTGAGGCGTAATTACAGGAAGCAATTCAAAAATACCAAC
>CAYTSL010000087.1:0-3620 GCA_964440415.1 uncultured Flavobacteriaceae bacterium | reverse complement strand
AAAACCAAACCAATTTAAAGTGATGTCTATGTTAAAAGGTAGAAATAATGCATACTTAATCAAAACTTGCACTAAAGCAATAATTAATAAATTTTTCCAACGGATTAGGTTTAGGTATTTCATTTTAGCCAACTAAATCAATCATAATTCGCATTAAAGTTCTTCATCCATTTACCTTGAACTTTTAAAACTTGTTCAATAACATCTCTTACACAACCTTTACCACCTTTTTTGTGTGAAACATATTTTGAAATAGCCTTAATTTCTGGAACGGCATCTTGCGGTGCACATGGTAATCCAACAATTTCCATAACTGGATAGTCTGGCAAATCATCACCTACAAAAATTAAATTTTCAAATTTTAAATTGTTTTTAGAAACATATTCTTTTAAGTGTTTTAACTTTTCGTGAGTTCCAAGATATATATCTTTAACACCCAATCCTTCCAATCGTTTTCTTACACCTTCATTACTTCCTCCAGAAATAATACAAACATTAAAACCTTGTTTTATTGCTGTAGTTAAGGCATAGCCATCTTTAGTGTTCATAGTTCTGTATTGTTCGCCTTCTGTGGTTACAATAATATCTCCTGTAGTCAGGACTCCATCAACATCAAAAACAAACGTAGTAATGTGTTCTAAATATTCTTTATAATTTTTTCCCATGTGTCTGTTGGATTACTTTAGTTAGCAATTCATAAATTTCTTTATGTTGCTCGTTTTGCAATAATCTTAAATGCTTTTTTATAGTTTTTTTATCATGCCTCAAGGCTGGACCAGTTTGCGCTCTATAAGGAGATAGGTTTTCAATTTTCTTAGCGGTTTCAATAATCAAAGGCTTTAAAATATTGAAATCTACACTAGTTGATTCCGTTATTTCATGTGCAGTTCTGTATAACTGATTTACAAAGTTGTTTACAAAAACAGCTGCTAAATGCAATGAGCTCCTTTGATCACTGTTTACTTTATAATGGTTACTGCCAATGGCTTCACATAAATTATTTAGTACTTGAATATTTGCTTTGCTTTCAACCTCCAGACAAAATGGAACATCTGCAAAGTCAATTTCTACATCTTTGCTAAAGGTTTGTAACGGATAAAAAACACCACGATCATTTTTTTTGTCTATTTCATGTAGAGTCATGGCACCAGAAGTATGAACTATAAATTTGTTAGTAAAGGGTAATTTGGTTGAAATATCATGGATGGCATCATCACTTATTGACAAAATATAAACATCAGCTTCTTTTAGGTCATCCAAATTATTTGTAATTGCAACTTTACCTTTATACTGTTCTATAGAACCTAAACTTCTGTTAAACCATTGATTTACAACAATATTATTAGCTTTATTAAAAGCCTTAAATAAATGAGTTGCTACATTACCTGAACCTAAAATTATCACAGAAATCATGCTGCTAAAATAATTAACAATTACCAATTACAAATTACATTGATAATAAGTTTTAATAACAATGTTTATCTTAAATTTGGCGTCGTATGACTTTAAAAGATATCAAGAATAGAGAAGACATCCATTTATTAGTGTCTTCATTTTACGAAAAGGTTAAAAAAGATGACATTCTTGGACCTTTTTTCATTGAAAAAATTTCAGATTGGGATAAACATATTGACCACCTCACAGACTTTTGGGAATCCAGCTTATTTTTAAAAACTAGATTTGATGGCGATCCGCTTCAAAAACATATTGAAGTTGATGCTGAAAATGATAATTCCATAGGACCAGAGCATTTTGGAATTTGGTTAAATCTTTGGTATCAGACCATTGATGAATTATTTAAGGGCGATTATGCTGAAAACGCCAAAAGAAGGGCTCGAAAAATGGGAACTTTTTTGTATTTAAAGATATTCGAAGCGCGATCTTTAAAGTGATAATTTTTAACACTTCTATGAAATCTAAAATCCTTAAATTTGCCCTTCCTAAAAAGCTAATGCTATGCAAAAGAAAATAATTGATTTATTATTCTCCACACGATTAACAGGTATTCTTTTTGTTCTCTTTGCTGTAGCAATGATAACAGGAACGTTTCTTGACGCCAATCAGGAAACGTCACCAACACCATTGACTAGAACCTTTATTTATCATGCGTTTTGGTTTAAAGGTATCATGTTACTTCTTGCAATAAACTTTATAGGAAATATTTTTAAATACAAATTACTTCGTAAAGAGAAATGGCCAACTTTATTATTTCATCTTTCTTTTATTTTGATCATTGTAGGCGCAGCTATTACGCACTACATAAGTTTTGAAGGAATGATGTCTATTAGGGAAGGAGAGACCCAAAAGAAATTTTTATCTTCTGAAACTTACGTTACAACTTATGTTGATGGAAATTTTGTTGTAGATGGGCAAACACAAAGAAGAATTCTTGAAACTGAAGTCGATTTTTCTCATAGGCTTAACAACAGATTCAATATAAAATCAGATTACAATGGTGAACCTTTCAGAATAGAATTAGAAAAGTTTATAAAAAATGCTGAAGATAGAGTAGTACCTGATGAAAATGGAGTTGAACATTTAAAAATAGTTGAAGCTGGTCAAGGAGGAAGACATGATCATTATTTAAAATCCGGTGAGATCAAAAGTATTCACAATGTATTGTTCACGCTCAATAAGCCAACAAAAGGGGCAATTAATATTACATCTAATAACGGTGAATTATTAATCACTTCGCCTTTTGAAGGTGAATATATGCAAATGCTCACTCAAACAACAAGCCCTCTGCTAAAAGATAGTATTCAATCCTTCAATTTGCGTTCACTTTATACCATAGGAGATATGCGGTTTGTAGCTCCTGATCCTATTTTTAAGGGGAAATTAGATATGGTTGAAAAGGAAAATCCAGAAAAAAATGAACCAGATGGTATTGTTCTAAAAGTTACTGCAAATGATGAGTCTAAATTAGTTTCAATGGTAGGAGGTCCAGGTTTTAGAAGCAATTTTAAACAAGTAAAGCTTGGTGATAAGACATTTTCTTTCCGTTATGGTCCAAAAGTATTGGAGTTGCCTTTTAGTATCAAATTAAATGATTTTGAGGCAGAACGCTATCCAGGTACTGAACGAAGTTTTTCGGCCTTCTCAAGTAAGGTGACTGTAATGGATAAAGATAGTGGTGACTATGATTATAAGATTTTCATGAACAATATTCTTGATCATAGAGGGTATCGTTTTTTTCAATCTAGTTTTGATCCAGATGAAAAAGGAACAATATTATCTGTTAATCATGATTTCTGGGGAACCTGGGTAACATATATTGGATATTTCTTACTGTTCTTTGGTATGCTGGTTGTATTGTTTAGTAAAGGAACCCGGTTTGGTGAACTTGGTAAACAATTAAATAAGATAAAAAAGAAAAAAGCCAAGATATTAACTGTGTTGTTAATTTGCTTTGCGTTAACTGGTTACAGTCAAGAACATTCAGAAAATGATGGACATAACCATGGACAAAAACCAACTAAAACACAAATTGATTCTATAATTCGATCAAATATAGCACCTGTTGAACACGCAGATGAATTTGGAAAATTAGTTATTCAAGATGTAGGAGGAAGGATGATGCCAGTGAATACATTTGCTTCAGAGCTTTTGCGTAAATTAAG
>CAYTSL010000086.1:0-7321 GCA_964440415.1 uncultured Flavobacteriaceae bacterium | reverse complement strand
ACCAATAGGCTACTTTTTGTGATTTATATTTCATGATTAGTTAGTTTAGTTATTGAGTTTATCTTTTGCTAATGGAGAGACTATTCTATCAAAGCCATTTAAATCTATTTCTCCTATCCATTTAAAAAATGCAACAACATCCTCCGCTTCTTTTTCGGTCATACTAAATGCTACCATTTTTCTTCCATTAGGTTGCCATGGAACTTCAGACATTAAAATACTTTTAATAACTTCTTCTCCCTGACCATCATACTTAAGATTTAGTCTATCAACAACTTTAGTTAATTCAGGAGCATAATAAGCCCCTTCTCCAAGAATAGTATGGCATCCCATACAATTGTTCGATTCCCAGATTCTCTTACCTCTCACAACGGATTCAGTAATATTCTCTTTGTTTGTTTGATCTACATCTCCAGATAAGGAATAAACGGTAAGTCCAATAAAGACTAGAAACGTTACCAATGTTCCACCCAGAAAGAAAGCTCTTGCTTGTTTTTTAGATAACATAGTGTAGTTAGTTTAATAATTAATAATAAAAGACCTTTTTATCTTATTTCAAAAATATCCCATTGTTAAAAATTTAAATATGATAATTATCACTTTTTCAATTTTAATTACTTTATACTTTTGCTACTATGAAAATTAGCTCAATAGTAATTTCCATAATCTTATCTACTCTTATACTGTTTAGTAGTTTAAGAGTGACTATTAACTATGCATATTATGAGCTCGATCCAATAGGATTCATAGAAAAACTATGTGAAAACAAGGACAAACCGGAATTAGCATGTAATGGTAAATGTCATTTAAAAAAAGTAGCAGAGAATAATACGGACAACCAACAAGAACCTGCAAAATCAACTACTCTCAAAGAGATTACATATTATGTTACAAAGAAATTAGAGTATACTTTAATCAAAATAAATAAAGAAGAATATCAATATTTTAATTATAAAAATCTATACGCTTTCTCAAGCATTAATAAGATAGATCGTCCTCCACAAGTTTAGTTCTCACTTTTAATTTTTCAGTAGTTGATTTCTACTGAATTCATATTTTTTAATTCAAATAAACATTTAAAAATGAGAATATTTTTTAGTGTGCTTTTATGCATACTCCTATTTAATGTGTCATTTTCCCAAGAAAAAAAAGACATAGTTAAAGACACTATAACTAAAACACAAGTGCAGTTAGACGAAGTAATTGTAGTTGGAATTGCGAAAACAGATCCAATACACACAATTGTCGTTAACAATTACGAAGACAAAGTTGTACAACCTAAAAATGTTGCTGACCTGTTTAATGAAATTAATGGGTTTTCAGTAATTAAGCGAGGAAATTATGCAATCGATCCAACGTTTAGAGCTTCACAATATGAACAGTTGAATATTCAATATGATGGTGGTACAAAAGCAGTACATGCCTGTCCAAATAGAATGGATCCCATTACTACTCATATTATCCCTGAAGAAATAGCAAAAATAGAGATAGTTAAAGGCCCTTATACTGTCCGTTATGGAGCTACATTTGGAGGTGTTATAAACATGGTAACCAAAAAATCGGACACAGAAGATTATGGTTTTCAAGGTAAATTTTCTGGTGGTTATGAAAGTAATGGAGGTTCTTTTGTTACCATGCTTCATTTACAACAAATCAAAGAAAAATATGATATAGTTGGAAATATTGGATTTAGAGATTTTGGTAATTATGAAGATGGTGATGGTACAGAAATACCTTCATCTTTCAGCAGTACAGATTACGGTCTAAAAATTGGCTATAATTTCTCTAATGATCAACGTTTACAAGCACATTGGAGACAATCCTTTGGTAGAGACGTACTGCATGCAGCTTTACCTATGGATACCGAATTTGATGACAGTAGCATTTTGTCTTTAGATTATAAATTATCAAATATTGGTGGTTTATTTAAAAGTTTTTCCGCTAAAGCCTATTATAGCTTTGTTGATCATTTAATGACCAATTTTGACAGACCAAATTTTATGATGGTTGAAGCAAGTTCTCCCGTAGAAGCGACCACAATTGGTGGGAAACTAGAAATTAAATGGGAACCTTCAGAGCAATTTCAAATATTTAGTGGTATTGATGCATTGCATATTGCCAGAGACGGCAAACGTACTCGGGTAATAAAAATAATGAATGGAAATCCGCTTCCTATGCCAATGACCAAAGTTGATAAAATCTGGCAGGATTCCTATATAACTGATATTGGTATATTTACTGAAGCCAAATGGTTTGCAAATAACTCTACTATTTTTACTGCAGGTGTACGTTACGACAATGTAACTTCAGATATTCAAGATCCTGAAGAAGATTTTGATGCTTTATATGATTTAGAAAAACGAACAGAACATAACGTGAGCGGAACTGTTTCAGTTAAAAAAATTGTTTCTGATAACTTTACGTTAGAAGCTGCTTTTGGGAGAGGTGTTCGATCTGCTAATATGACAGAACGCTATATCAATCATTTTACTGTCAACCAAGACCCATATGAATATGTAGGTAATCCAGATTTAGATGCTGAAGTAAACAATCAGTTTGAAATTGGTTTTAAAGGATTTGAAAATTTAGGTAATGATTTTAATAAATTTAGCTATTCAACATCGTTCTACTACTCATTTTTTGAAAATTACATCGTTGGTGTTGTCGATGAATCTATAAACAGAAAATTCATGCCAATGCTTGAGCCAAGACATGCAAAAGTTTTCAGAAACTTGGATGAGGCTTATAAAACTGGTTTTGAATTAATGGGTAAATTGGACTTTTTAAATGATTTTTATTTAAAAACAGAATTAGCCTATGTGTATGCTAAAAATAAAGATTTAGCTGAATCATTACCATTAAGTCCTCCTTTTACAACTAATTTCAGCACGGGTATAGAAAAAGAGACATATTGGGTGAATATCAGATATAACATTACTTCAAAACAAAGTAACATAGCTGAAAGCTTTGGGGAAACTGAAACGGATGGTTACCAAACATTAGATATTAGGATGGGTTTTAAACCTATTAAAAATGTAACATTAGGAGTTGCAGCCATAAATGTGTTTGATGAAACCTATAACAATCATTTAAACTTCTCTTTCAAAAACCAAGTTGGTTTAGGTCAAGTACCTATTACTGAACCTGGACGAAATCTGACAGCATTTTTGCAATATAAATTCTAATAAAAAAAGAGGGCTAAAAAGCCCTCTTTTTTTAATTAAAACTCTTGTTTTACTTAAGAATCTTTTTTCTTTTTACCACTGCTCATAAAAATAATAAGAGTAGCTACTAGTATCACACAAACAAGTGCAAATACACCAATCATAATAACTCCATTATTCCAGTTATACAAAGCGATCGTTTGATTTATCATGATAAATTATTTTAGTATTTAAAAATAAGTATGATAGTAATAATTAATAATGATATTTATCATAATTAAATAAAAAAGGGAAGAATTCTTCCCTTTTATAAAAATTAATATTGATAATATATTAGTTTATACTACAACAATGTAGTTGGACATACATATTCTGTTAATTTTGCCTCGGTTTCTTTAATATCATTATATCCACCTCTAACATCTGTGACTCTTTTAACACCATTTGCCATAAAAATTGATGCTGCAATTAAGGAACGGTATCCACTTGCACAATGTAGAAAATATTCTTTATTAGGATTAATTTCTGCAAAATTTTGATGTATGAAATCTAGTGGGAAATTTTCTACACCTACAGCATGTTCAGAAAGATATTCTGATTCTTTTCTTACATCTACAGGTTTTTCCATCTCACCTCGTGATAGTTTCTTCACAAATTTAGCTGCGGATATTGAACCTATATAATCCACTTCAAACTTATGGCTTTTCCAATTTGACATACCACCTTCTAAATATCCTAAAGTATTATCATAACCAACTCTCGAAAAGCGGGTTACAACTTCATTAACTCTATTTTCACTGTCAGCAATAAAAATGATTTTTTGATCTATATCCTTAATTAATGCACCTACCCAAGGAGCAAAATTTCCGTCAATTCCTATATACCAGGCTCCAGGAACGGTTCCTTCTTCAGCATATAATTCTTTACTTCGTGTATCAACTACTAAAATATCTTTTTGCTCACTCATTTCTTTGAATGTCTCCGCGTCTAATGGTGTTGTCCCTTTATGTAAAATGTCCTCAATACTTGTATTGATAGTTTTATTCATTCTTACATTATTAGGGAAATATTGTGGCGGTGGCTTTAAGCCTGTAGTAACTTCCACAATAAATTCCTCTTTAGTCATATCTGCTCTTAAAGCATAGTTAGTTTTCTTTTGGTTACCAAGTGTATCAAAAGTTTCACTACTCATATTCTTACCACAAGCAGAACCTGCACCATGATTAGGATATACAATAATATCATCTGGTAAAGTCATGATCTTGTTTCGCAATGAATCAAATAAATAACCTGCCAAATCTTTTTCAGTTAATTTCCCTTGTTTTACGGCAAGATCTGGTCGACCTACATCACCAATAAACAAGCAATCACCTGTGCACACATAAGGTGTATTTCCTTTTCCGTCTGTAATTAAATAAGATGATGATTCCATGGTATGTCCAGGAGTGTGAAGTAAAGTTATTTTACCTTCTCCAAGAGGAAATTCTTCACCATCCTTACCATTATAAATATCATATTCTGCTTTTGCATTTGGTCCAAAAATAATTTTAGCTCCAGTTTTTTGAGCTAGATCATATTGACCCGAAACAAAATCTGCATGGAAATGTGTTAAAAACACATATTTTATTTCTGCACTATCAGCCTCTGCCATTCTTAAATATGGTTCAGTTTCTCTCAAGGGATCAATCACTGCTGCTTCACCATTGGACTCAATATAATAAGCCATTTCTGCCAAGCACCCTGTAAATATTTGTTCAACTTTCATTTAGATATAATTTAATTAATTTTTTAAAATTAGGTAAAATCAGATGTTGCCTTTGTAACTTCTGTTACATAAGTTATGAATTTAACTTTTATTTATTAGTTTGTTTAACATATTCTTTAAAATTATTACCACTTTTTGAATTTTTGATAATTGATTCGTAGAAATCGACAGCTTCCTGAATGCTCATGAAAAAATGTTCTTCTTTCGCTTTTTTTATAAACCCAGATTTTAACATTTTATCGCGAACAGGTCCTTTAATACCTGTGAAATAAACATCAACATCTCTGGAATTAAAATCGATTATTATTTCTTCAAGTACATGAATGGATGTACTATCCACATTATTAATACTTTCTCCATCTATAATTAGCAGTTTTAACTCATCATTTTTTGATTTTTCAAAATCATATAATTTATCTCTAAAATAGTTAATGTTTGCAAAGAACAACTGCGCATCGAATCGATAGATCAAGATATCTTTCTTTAATTCCAAATTTTCAAATCGCTTGATATTTCTATAAAAATGAGAATTTGGCACTCTAGCCAATTCTGCTGTATGTGGGTTTGTTGTTTTAAATAATACCATTGCCAAGGACAATACGACACCAACACCAATACCCGTTTCGATTCCTAATAAAAGAGTTGATATAAATGTTACGATTAGTGTCCAAAAATCGGTTCTATTACTTTTTAACAAATGAATGGCTTCTTTATAATCTATTAGTCCAAATACTGCAACCATGATAACAGAAGCTAAAATAGCTTTAGGTAAATTGTAAAAATAAGGTGTTAAGAACAAGAGAGTTAATACAATTAATACAGCACTTATAATAGAAGCTAATCCAGTCTTTGCTCCTGCTTGATCATTGACTGCTGTTCTAGAAAATCCACCGGTTGTTGGATACGACTGAAAAAACGAACCTACAACATTAGCTAATCCCAGTGAGATCAATTCCTGATTTGCTTCAACCTTATAATCCCTGTGTTTTGTTTGAATTGCTTTTGCTACAGCTATACTCTCCATAAAACTAATGAGAGCAATTGTGAGTGCCATAGGTATCAACAATTGGATAATTTCAATATTAAAAGTCGGAATTATAAAACTTGGTAACGAACTTGGAATATCCTTTACAATATTTATGGCATTATCTCCTTCTCCTAATCCAAATAGCGTCACAGCAAGAATACCAAATATTACTGCAAATAGCTGCCCAGGAAGTGATTTCTTAATCTTTTTTGAAACTATTATGATAAGGATACCTACTAAACCTATAATAAATGCAATCCAGTTTATCTCATCTAATTTATCTATTGCATTCAAGATGATTTTATGGACATGATGACTTCGCGGAATATTGACACCTAATAAATGCTTCAACTGGCTCAAGCCAATTATTAAAGCTGCGGCAGATGTAAAACCGCTAACAACAGGATGTGAAAGGAAATTTACTAAAAATCCTAATCTAAATACTCCCAATAAAAATTGAATTGCTCCGACCAACAATGCCAGGGTTATCGCATATGTAATATATTGTTGGATTGTAATTCCTTCAAACGATCCAATTGCTGTTGCAGTTAATAATGAGACCATTGCTACAGGACCAACGGCCAATTGCCTTGACGTTCCAAAAATCGCATAAATTAAAATAGGGACAATAGAAGCATATAGACCATACACAGCAGGTAATCCAGCAATTGAAGCATAAGCCATTCCCTGAGGAATTAGCATGACTCCAACTGTTAATCCAGCACTAATATCACCTTTTAACCAATTTTTATTATAATTAGGCAACCAATCTAAAATTGGAACAATTGATTTTATATTCATTAAAACTATTTATTATAGAACACATTCATTGAAAACCTTTATTTCACATGGTTTATCCAATTTTTTGTGAATTTCTGCTATGGCCGTTTTTTTATCTTTAAAGAAAATATCATTGCCCATTTTATCTACAAAACCACCTTTTTGAAGTACATCCTGGCTTACCACCTTTAATCCTGCAAAATAAATTCCTCCTCTGTTCTTTTGCCACTTTTTAATTTCATTGGTCAACCACTCTGCAGCAGCCAGATCAATAAAATTAATACCGTCCGCAGAAATTAGCATATGTTGAATCTTATTTTCATCATAGATTTTTGAAAAATAATCAGAGATTTTTTCGATAGATCCAAAATATAAAGATCCATCTATGCGAACAATTTTTAAATTTGAGCATTCTAAAGCTCCATCATCTCTAATTACATTTATCAATCGTCCATTTCTGTCAACACCCAAAACCGCAATATTAGGTTTAGATGTTCGTTCCATGTAAAAGAAGAACGATGTAAGAATTCCAGCGAGCAAAGCAAATTCTAAATCGAAGAATAAGGTGCCAAATAGAGTAATAAA
>CAYTSL010000085.1:0-7339 GCA_964440415.1 uncultured Flavobacteriaceae bacterium | reverse complement strand
TTACAGTAATTAATCAAATTGAGAAAAATTCAAATGCACTCAAAAATGTCATTATAATTTTTTCACTATTGCGATAAAATCAAATTCTTCATTTCCAATTTGAAACTTATGACTACCAATTTGGTGGAAATCATTCTATATATAGAAATTAATAGCTCTCTCGTTTTCTTCATATACTGAAAGCCAAATTTGTTTGAATCCCTTTTCCTTGGCTGTATCTAAAAGTTTGTCCTGTAGTTTTAGACCAATTTTCATGGAGAGAAAATCTTTGAGAACGTATATTTTTTGCAGTTGACAAATACTTTCTGAATTTATAAATTCTGATCTAGAATCTAACTTAAGCTTTGCATATCCTACTGGTAGATCATTTATGGCCTAAAAATATTGAAATTATTTAAAGATAATAAATGAAGTATTAATTGGTTTTAGGAAAATTATCATATAGTTTTTCCACCAAATCCATCACGTAGCTTTTTAAAACTGTGTTTGGTTTATTTAAGTCGCAGGATACTGATGCCTGCCATATCACTTGATTTTGTTGAAGATCAGATACGTAAACTACAAGGGTCTCTTCAGTGTAGGTGACATTTTTTATGGTACAAGTTTGCCAGTAGTTATAATCTTCCTGAAGATCACAATTTGTAAAAGTGCTCTCTTCCTGAACAATAAGAAGTTGAAAACCGGCTTGCAATTCTGGATTAATAACATTGGTTTTATATCCCAGGCCTTCCATTTGATCTTCTACTTCTTTCCCGATTAATTGTCTGACAGTGTTATTATCGTATTTAGGATAATTGGTATTTTCAACAAAAAGGTCATCTATACAGATTACAAAGGTCTGATAGTCGTTGAAACTGGCGGTTTCGTCATAATCTGATAATATTTTTAGGTCTGCAGTAGAGCCACAACCCATAAAGAATACGGCAATAGTAAGAAGTAAAATTTTGAATGGTTTCATCATAAACTATTTAACAATATAAATATTCAAATTAATACTGTTTTTTACAATGATATTTATCAGTTGAACTTGGAAAAATAAAAGAAAAATGCAATTTACTTAATAATGATCCTTCAGAGTTTTGGTATGGTGCTCAACGTGATAGGCAGTCCACATAATCAGTTCTCTTACTGGCATTTTTCCCATAAGTGGATGTGGAAGCACATAGGAATCCAATTGTTTATCATTCCATTTATTGGTTTTGTACTGTAGTTTTTTGTTTTCGACTTGAAGTCTGTCTAGTAAATATGTTTTTTCCTTAAGTTTAGAAACTTTCATATTTCTGGAAGGTCCAAATGTAACGCCATTAACCTCTTTTAACCTTTCATGGTATCGATTGACTACAGTTTGGTAATCTCTGACGCCTCGATTGGCTTTACCAAATTTAATTTTTAAGATGAATTTAGGAAGACTCAAGGCATTATTGAGGATGGATATACTTTGCAATAAATGATGTGCGTGTTGTCCAGTAGTCCATTTTCCTTCAGGCCCAACTTCCCATTTATCATCATCATGATTTTCAAGCCATTTTAAAAGTTTTTGATGCTTTTCTTCAAGAGCCAGAACAATATCGTCTTTTTGCATTATTTATCCTTTTTGTACAAAGGAATAAGGTAAGAAATATTATAGCTAAAACCAACACCTATGCCACTACTATCATAAGTTCTATTGAAACCAGGAATGAAGATATTTTCAAAATTCTCTGGTTGATCTTCAGAAATTAAATTTTTTAATTGAGCACTGAATCCTACATAAACATTATTAAGTACTTCAACCTTGATACCAAATACTAATTCAGCCCAAATTGCTGATAGTCCACTGAATTCTGTGGAATCCGGATTCGAGAATGGCACCCAATATTGATCTGTATTATAAATTGTAAAACCATTTAGTTGCTGTTTAAAGGAACTCAAACCTACACGCAGCCCTCCATATATTAAATTATCCATACCAAACCAATTATCGTATACATTGTAATCTACACCGGCTTTGAAATAGCTTCCTGTTGTTTTGGCATCAAAAAAATCTTCATCGGTGGTTTTTTCTTCGGTTCCTAATTCTCCAGCCACATAAATATTTTTGGTGATCCTGTAATCGGCATTTACCTCAAAACCCTTATAGTTTTCATCAGAAAATGATCGCACCAGTTTAGCCACATCAGCTCCAATTCGTAAGCCATATTTTTGTTGATATACAACAGAATCGCCTTCTATAGTATTGGTTTGGGAAAAACCATTGGTGAAAACCAGAATCATAAAACCACTAATGAAATATTTTAACATGAGCTTCTGTTTCATTATCAACTGTTAAAGGGTTTTCTATTTGTATGAGTTCTATCCAATTGTCACCATCATCCTCTACAGATAGTTCTACATTATTATAAATGGTTTTATAACCACAAGCTCTTGAAACATAGACTTCTTCTGGGCTATACTGAATATTGATAATATCTTCATTACCAGTTATGTTGCCATTACCATCATCTAAATATTCTTTATGTAGTTTAAAACTTGTAATAATATCATAAGTTTTTAAGGGTAGTGCAAGCGAATCTGTTGAAGCAGCCAATGGATAGATTGAGTCAGTACCTACCCCTTGAACTCGCAAACCTAAAACACGCAAGGTTTCTGTCTGTGCTGTGATATCGTAAAATCTAATAATTAATTTAGGAGTAGTTGCTGTTGTTTCAGGACATATATCGTCTCTTTCACAATTAGTTATTACTATGATAAGCAGAATTAGAGCTAATATTTTTTTCATTTTACTACTGCCAACTTTGGCTATCTTTTTTCCAAAAGTACAACATTTTCTACATGATGAGTCTGTGGAAACATATCTACAGGTTGTATTTTGACTACTTTATACATATCATTCATTATAGCCAGATCTCTGGCTTGTGTTGCACTGTTGCAGCTCACATAAACAATTCTTTCTGCGGCTATGTTTAACAGCTGCTGAACGACATCCTTGTGCATTCCATCTCTTGGCGGATCAGTAATTATCACATCTGGTTTTCCGTGCGTTTCTAAAAATTCATTATTAAACACACTCTTCATATCACCAACATAAAACTCAACGTTTTCAATTTTGTTTAATTGTGCATTTTCTTGGGCAGCTAACACTGCATCAGGAACGGACTCAATACCGACTACCTTTTTTGCATGTTTTGCAATAAATTGAGCTATGGTTCCTGTTCCTGTATATAAATCGTAAACCAATTCATTCCCACTTAATCCTGCAAAATCTCTGGTAACTTTATAAAGCTCATACGCTTGATAGGAATTGGTTTGATAAAAGGATTTTGCATTTATTTTGAATTTTAAACCTTCCATTTCCTCAAAAATATGATCCTCACCCTTAAAGCAAATCACCTCCTGGTCGTAAATTGTGTCATTCGCTTTACTATTGATAACGTATTGTAAAGATGTTATTTCCGGGAATTCATCAACAAGAAAATTAAGAAGCATTTCTCTTTTTTGTTTTTCTTCCTTAAAGAACTGAACTAAAACCATGAGATCTCCAGTTGTGGAAGTCCGAATCATTAGAGTTCTTAATAGTCCTGTTTGATTTCTAGTGTTGAAGAATTCAAGCTTATTTTTTATGGCATATTCCTTAATTGCATTTCTTATTGTGTTAGAAGGGTCTGCTTGAAGATGACAAGTTGTAATATCGAGAATTTTGTCCCACATTCCTGGAATATGGAATCCAAGTGCATTTTTATCTCCTAAATCTTGATCAGAGTTGATCTCTTCAGTACTTAACCATCTGCTATCACTAAAAGAAAATTCCATTTTATTTCGGTAGAAATATTGCTTTTCAGATCCTATAATTGGAGTTACTTCAGGAAGTTCTAAATGTCCTATACGGGTTAGGTTATTGACTACTTCCTTTTGCTTATAAAACAACTGATATTTGTAGTCCATATGTTGCCATTTGCACCCACCACAGGTTCCGAAATGCTCACAGACCGCATCTGTTCTTTTGTTTGAAAGTTTATGAAAGACCGTGGCTTTACCTTCATAATATGCTTTTCGTTTTTTAAAGGCAAATACGTCAACAACATCACCTGGCACTGCATTAGGAAGGAAAATAACTTTTCCATCGGGTGCTTTACCTACTGTTTTGCCCTTCGCTCCAGCATCAATAACTTCTACATTGAGAAAAGTTTGTTTTTTATTCCTTCTAGACATGCTGCAAAAATAGAATTGTTTTCAATAATTATATGTCAAAATGGGAAATAAAAAAAGCACCTTATATTTAAGGTGCTTTATAACTAAAAATATGGATTCTAATTGACGCTTAACATATAAGCTTTTAAGGCATTTAGTTCATCGTCCTTTAGATCTTTTACAAACCCATCTAAATTCGCCTTCATAACAGCAACTTGACCAGGTTCTGTATCAACGATTGGTTCTAACTCACCTTTAAGAAATGCTAAAATATCGGCGTTTTTTTCAGAATATATTTTGTTAATATCAACAATTGAAGGTCCTATACCTTTTTCATTTGGCATATGACAAGTAAAACAAGTTTTGTCTTTAAAGAGTTTTTTACCTTTTGCGACTATGGCGTCAGTATTAGCTATTGCTGGTGTTTCTTTTTTGGTATCTGAATTGGATTGAATAGTAATCTTTTCAGGTTGCTTGTCTGCTTTTTTATCACCACAACTTGAAAAGGATATTAGGGCTAAAAGTGCGACTAGTAAAGTTATTTTCTTCATAATTTCTCTGGTATTTTAATAAGGAATAAAAGTAATTATTTTTAAGTTATTTAATGTTACAAAATTGTTACTTATTTAAGTAAATCATTTCTTTTTCAAATTATTTAAAAATTGTGCATCAAACTTATCAAATAGGTTTTATCAACACATTGCATGGATTCATTTTGACTTGACGTATAAAATTTAGATTACCTTTAAATAAGTTCAACTAAATTGAACCTATTTAGTTTTTCTTCGTCAATTTATTAAAGACGCATGGATAAAGATAAACGGCTTGACGATTCCTGGTTAGTAGAAAGGTATAAGTCTGGACACCAAAATGCTCTTACTCTTCTAGTAAAGCGATGGCATGGAAAGCTATGTAAACAGGCTTACTGGTATACCAAGGATTATGATACTGCAAAAGATATTGCACAAGATAGCTGGAGAGTAGTAATTGATAAAATAGATTCCTTAAAGGATTCGAAACGATTTGGTAGTTGGGCTTTATCCATTGTTAACAATAAGAGTAAAGATTGGTTGAGGAAAAAGGCCAGATCAAAAACTAAAATGGATATCTATAATAATGAAATGATTTCTCTTAAGCATGTCTATGAGATTAAAGACGAAAGCATTTCAATAAATATAATAAAAGAAATTAGTGAATTACCTGTAAATCAACAGGTTGTATTAAAAATGTTTTACTTGGAATCATTGACTATAGTGGACATAAGTAAGTTATTGAAAGTATCAAAAGGAACTATAAAATCAAGATTGTTTTACGCCAGAGAGAAATTAAAAAAAACTATAAAACACAGAAATTATGAAAAATAAAATTGAAGAGATCGATGAAATTATTAAAGAAGCATTAACTAAAGAAGAGGCTAAATTTTATGATGAATTGGAAGAGCAAAATCTGTTTCAAATGTTGGGAGGCGTATTTAAAGGAAAATTAGGATGGCTAATTATAATTATGAACATAACAATAGTTGTAGTATTTGGACTTTTTATTTACTGTGCCATACAGTTTTTTAATACTGAAGAGACAAATGAATTAATTAGATGGTCTGTAGCAGGAACTTTTTGTATGATTGCTCTTAGCATGTTAAAATTATTTGTTTGGATGCAGATGGATAAGAATAGCATTTTAAGAGAAATGAAGCGATTGGAATTTCAAGTTTCTATTTTATCTTCAAAATTATCTAATTGAATATTTTTTTTAGATTACTAATATTTAGTATTTTGCAATTCTTAAGGATGATTTCTCTCCCATTTAGCATTGCGTGATAATGGATTGTTGGCGAAACCAATTCACGGAAATATTATCCGGTTTGCGCCACCATTAGTAATGACAAAGGAAGAATTGTTGGATTGCGTTTCAATTATTGTAAAAACCCTCAAACAGTTTGAAAATTAATATAAAAGCTCAATAAAAAAGCGACCAATTGGTCGCTTTTTTTATCTTATTGATTTTGCATTTCTTCAATCATCTCTTTATAGTTTTCCATAAAGTCATCATATTGTCCAGTAGATACCATATATAAATAAATGGCAATTATTATTAAACTCAATACCAATCCAATAATAGCTATAATTTTGGCAGTTTTTACCTGACCATAATTCATATACAGATCTGGGTTTTCAGCATAGGTCTTTTCATCTTTTTTGGCTAGAAATAATGCAATACCAGAAAGTACGACCCCTCCAAAACCACTAGTACAGCAACAGCCAATAAATGCCAGAATTCCTAAAATAAGACTTATAGTTGCGTTTGGTAATTTTTGTTTTTCCATGTTTTGTTTTTAGGTGATTAGTTTAATAATATAGCTTATAACAATTGTAATTACTGAAACAATAGCCAGAATATTTATTATTCTATTGGCGTTTTTAAATTTATAAAAAAAATTTATTCCAATAAGAATAAATAAAGGAATTAGTGTATAAATCGCTGGATACATCTTAAAAGCAGCGATAAATTCACCATCAAATAATAAAGAAACTGCACGTTGCAAACCACAACCAAAACATTCAAAACCAAATAATTTCTTATTTAGACAGGGAATCATATAATCTTCTGGTGATAGCATTTTTAAATGAATTGAATAACAAAATTAAAAATATTAACGACATTTACATCTTATCAAAATAATTTAATGAAATTTCTAAAAAAGTACTTGTTTATAATTATTGGAGCCATAATTCTGTTTTCGGCCAACATAGAAAGTTTAAAATCACCGTACTCATATATTATAGGTGTTGTTTTAATAATGTATGGATTATTTAATATTTCAAAAAAATTAAAAAGCAACTCTGATAAGGAACAAAATAATCAAGAAGAATGAATTTTAAAGTTGGCGATGAGGTTTCAGTTTTAGATGAGGATCTTTCAGGGATAGTTAAAGCAATTAAACAAGGAACTGTAACGATTGAAACCAAGGATGGTTTTGATCTGGAGTTTTCTGAATCAGAAGTAATAAAAATCAATTCATCAACTAATTTAAGGCAAGAGGCATTTTCCAACACTTCTGCAAAAGATATTATCTCTGAAAAAGAAAGTTATAAGAAGAAACAATCAATTGGTTTAAAACCAAAAGAACGAACACAGCCAGCAATGGAAGTGGATTTACACATTCATCAGCTAA
>CAYTSL010000084.1:5973-7340 GCA_964440415.1 uncultured Flavobacteriaceae bacterium | reverse complement strand
GTCATAGACATTCCCTTTGTACGTAAATTTATTACAGTAACTATATAATTAAGAGAACCCAATAAAGATGAAGCAATAAATATAGCCATAGAAACTAACCATAAAGTCATTCCCATACCAGAACCACCTTGCGCTAATGGTAAGGCACTTAAAGGAGGATAAATAGTCCATCCTGCCGCAGCAGGTCCTGCTTCAACAAATAGAGAAATAAACATGATTACACTTGATACAAAGAACAACCAATAGGATATCATATTTAAGAATCCTGAAGCCATATCTCTCGCTCCTATTTGTAAGGGAATCAATAAATTACTAAAGGTACCGCTCAATCCTGCAGTTAAAACAAAGAATACCATTATGGTACCATGAATAGTAACTAACGCCAAATATATATCAGCATCCATAACTCCGTCAGGAGCCCATCTACCGAGTAAAGCTTCAAAAATTACATTTGGTTCTTCAGGCCATGCTATTTGCAGACGCATCATAAGTGACATCACAACGCCTATAATTCCCATAATTGTTCCAGTAATTAAATACTGTTTGGCAATCATTTTATGGTCCTGACTAAATATGTATTTAGTTACAAATGTTTCTTTATGATGATGTCCATGATCCTCTTCGTGTGCATGTGTATCTAAATGTTCTGACATATTCTTCACTTTTTAATTTAGCATTTTTTATTTTATCAACGAATTAGCAAAAAGCGTTTGTTCGTTAATCCAGGCATCATACTCTTCTTGAGTTTCAACTATAATTTTCATTTGCATATTATAATGCGATTTTCCACAAATTTTATTACATAATAATAAATAATCAAATTCATAAGGGTCTAAAGCTTCTTCACCTTTTGCTGCTAAATCTTTACTTTTTTCCGTCCTTATGTTATTGATATTTTCAACTTTTTGAACTATATCAGGGTTTTGACGCATTTCACTTGTTGTAATCGTAGGTGTAAAACCAAATTGAGTAATCATTCCTGGAACACAGTTCATTTGTGCTCTAAAATGTGGCATATAGGCAGAATGCAAAACATCTTGAGAACGCATTTTAAATATAACAGGACGATTTACTGGTAAATGTAATTCAGTTGTAATCACATCATCTTGAGCATTAGGGTCTGCCTCATCAACTCCTAAAATATTCGCTCGATCTATATCAATTAGTCTAACATTGGCTTGACCTAGTGTATTATCTTCACCTGCATATCTGGCTTTCCAGTTAAATTGTTGTGCATATAATTCTACAACCAGAGTATCCTCTTCTTCAGTGACATTCATAATGTCATTCCAAGTAAATAACCCATAAATAATTAATCCTGCTAATGTAATTACAGGTATTATGGTCCAAATTGCTTCTAGTGTATT
>CAYTSL010000084.1:0-5873 GCA_964440415.1 uncultured Flavobacteriaceae bacterium | reverse complement strand
TCCTTATCATTGGCTACTTGGCTGTTTTTGATATTGACTTGAGCCAAATCAAAAATCTTAACCATTTGCCAGATAGCTATTGCTATGAATAATAATACTATAATTGTTATTAAAGCAGTCATTGTTCTATTTCTTCTTTATATAAATTTTTTAATAATGGAAATTCTCACTTTCTTTTACGAATGGATTACCTTTTGCTAATAGTGGTGCTTTTGTCAGAGCATAAAATACAATTAATAAGAATAATCCACCAAAAAGTAATACCGAGCTAATTTCAGGAATACCAATACTCCATCTGTCACCTACTGTTGCTGGCATGATCATATTGAACACATCAATATAATGTCCACATAAAATAACTATTCCTGCCATAACAACAAACCATGGAATTCGTTTGTAATCACTATTCATTAATAGGAGTAATGGAAAAACAAAATTCATTACTACCATTCCGAAGAAAGGTAATTTATAATCTTCAATTCTTGTAACAAAATAAGTTACCTCCTCTGGAATGTTAGAATACCAAATTAGCATGAATTGTGAAAACCAAAGGTATGTCCAGAAAATACTCATACCAAACATAAATTTAGCCAAATCATGTAAATGACTGTCGTTGACAAAATCCAAATAACCTCTAGATTTTAAATAAATGATCATTAATGCAATCACAGTAATACCACTTACAAACATGCTTGCAAATACATACCAGCCAAATAAGGTACTAAACCAATGCGGATCAACACTCATTACCCAATCCCATGACATCATAGACGAAGTATATATATAGAATACTAAAAATCCTGCTGACCATCTGAAGCCTTTTTTAAAGTTACTGTTATCTTCTGCCGTATCCTGAGCTATTGAATATTTACGTGATATCCATCTGTAAAAACTCCAACCTCCAATAAAAATTAATGCACGAATAATAAACCATTGGATATTTAACCAACTAGCTTTCCCTTGTAATAACTCATCGTGAGCTACTACTTCAGGATCCATCCATACAAATAAATGTGGTCCAGCCCAAAGAGCTATTCCTAATACAATTAATGCTCCAGGTAACAGATAATATGTAATTGCTTCCATAACCCTAAATATAACAGGCGACCATCCAGCCTGCGCTGCATACTGAACAGCATAGAATGCTAAAACACCCAAAGATATCATCATAAAGAAAAATGCGGCTACATATAACGCTGCGTAAGGTCTGTTATGAATTTGATGTAAAACATGTTCTGTATGTTCATCATTGCTATGCTCTGTTGATGCAACAGTAGAATCTGCATGATCATCTGAACCTTCAGTTACTTCATGTAATTCACTGCCTTCTTCATGTGTATCACTAGCAACAACTTCATGGGTAGCATCCACATGCTCTGAACCATGAGAAGCTTCCTCAACTAGCATTACTTTTACATCTTCTAATGATTTGTGAGAGCTCATAAATCCACTGACTACACCTATTGCTCCCAGAATTACTAAAACGATTGCAAATACTTTTAATCTATTTGAAAATGTGTACATATCTAATAAATATACTTTATCTAAATTTTATTATTCTAAATCTGCCTTAAGCATCATTACATAAGCGATAACTTGCCAACGCTCATTCTCATTAAGTTGATTAGCATACGATCCCATGGCGTTCTTTCCATAGTAAATAGTATGATAAGTACTTCCTTCATTAATTGCTCTACCCACATCTGCATAACTAGGAATCCCTAAAATCTTCTCTCTTTTAACCAAATTCCCTTGACCATCTCCTTTATTACCATGGCATAAACCGCAATAAATCACATAAAGCTCTTTACCCAATTCCAAATCTACTTCCTCTACACTTAATGGGCTTTTTAAAGTTGCCTTTGCTAAATCATATCCTTCAGTTGAATTTTCTATTTCAAAAGGTGTATAACCTCTTGGAATACTTCCCTCTGCAGGAATCAAAGCTGCCTGTTCATTAGGAAACACTTCATAACTGCCATAAGCTTCATACCCAACAGATTCATACATGTTTGGAAAAAACTGATAGTTAGGAGCGGAATCCTTTTTACAAGATGCAAAAGAAATCAAAACCGTTACAACTACTATTATTTTAATTAAGCTTTTCATATATTTTAATTAATGTGCTTTATCAATTAAATTTATTTCAACAGCACCTGTTTCTTTAAGAAACTTGGTCAGTTCTTTTTCATTTCCATGTACTCCAATTTCCATTAAAAAATGATCATCTGTAGTTCTTGGATCTGGATTTTCTGCTTTTTTAAATGGCCACATTTTACTACGTAAATAAAAAGTAATAACCATTAAATGTGCAGCAAAAAATACCGTAAGTTCAAACATAATAGGAACAAATGCCGGCATATTCTCAATATAACTGAAACTAGGTTTACCACCAATATCCTGTGGCCAGTCGTCAATCATTATAAATTTCATCATTAAGATAGAAACTATTAGTCCTATACACCCATAAATAAAAGAAGTTATAGCAATTTTAGTGGGCGCTAATCCCAAAGCTTTATCTAGTCCATGAACCGGAAAAGGTGTATATACTTCCTCAATATGATGCTTTTTAGCCTTTACTGATTTTACAGCAGCCATCAACACATCATCATCGGTATAAAAAGCCTGAATAACTTTTGAAGATTCCATATGCTACTTTAGTTTATTAATTTTTTAGCCTGACCTGACCAATCATCACGTTCAGCTCTTCCAGGAAAGCTTCCAGTAATTGAATCTAACAAGTCATATTCTTTTTTTGTCATTTTACTAACCTGAAGGAATGAATAGATACCAATGCTGTTCAAAACTTCTTCCATTTTAGGTCCAACACCACTAATCTTTTTAAGATCATCTGCTGTTTGGGTGGCCGAATCAAATGTTCCTATACTTCCTAGAAGTGAATTCTTCATTTCTGATTTATCACTTGACTTCTCTTCCGTTTTTGGCTTCTTTGATTTCGATTTTACTTTATTAGCAACTTTTCCAGAAGTTCTTTCATCGTTTCCAGTACCCACTAAACTACCTCCTCCATCTCTAATTCTTTTATAGCGTTCACCAGAGGATTTCAATATTGTTTTAACCTCGGCCTGAGCAATTACAGGGAAAGTTCTTGCATACAATAGGAATAATACAAAGAAGAATCCTATAGTCCCTATGAATATACCTATATCTACAAATGTAGGAGAGAACATTGTCCAGGATGATGGTAAGTAATCTCTGTGTAATGAAGTCACAATTATCACAAATCGTTCAAACCACATTCCAACATTAACGGCTATAGAAATAAAGAATGAGAACATGATACTTGTTCTTAATTTCTTGAACCACATAAACTGTGGTGAGAAGACATTACAACTCATCATTAATAAATATGCCCACCAATAAGGTCCTGTTGCTCTGTTTAAGAACGCATATTGTTCATATTCCACTCCAGAGTACCATGCAATAAATAACTCAGTGATATAAGCCACACCTACAATAGAACCAGTAATCATGATTACAATGTTCATTAATTCTATGTGTTGTACAGTAATATAATCTTGTAGGTTACACACTTTCCTCATAATAATAAGAAGTGTATTTACCATAGCGAATCCTGAGAAAATTGCTCCTGCAACAAAGTAAGGGGGGAATATAGTAGTATGCCAACCAGGAATTACCGCTGTTGCGAAGTCCATTGATACAATGGTGTGTACAGAAAGTACTAAAGGTGTTGCTAAACCTGCAAGGACTAAAGACACTTCTTCAAAACGTTGCCAATCTTTCGCTCTACCTGTCCATCCAAAACTCAATAATGAGTATATTTTCTTTTGGAAAGGCTTTACTGCCCTATCACGAATCATAGCAAAATCTGGTAATAATCCTGTCCACCAGAATACCATTGACACAGATAAATATGTAGAAATAGCAAATACATCCCAAAGTAATGGTGAATTAAAATTCACCCACAGTGATCCATATTGGTTCGGGATTGGTAAAACCCAATACCCTAACCAAGGTCGTCCCATGTGGATTATTGGAAATATTCCAGCTTGAATAACCGAGAATATTGTCATTGCTTCTGCAGACCGGTTAATTCCCATTCTCCATTTTTGACGAAAAAGCAGTAAAACTGCAGATATTAGAGTTCCTGCGTGACCAATTCCTACCCACCAAA
Source organism: uncultured Flavobacteriaceae bacterium (assembly GCA_964440415.1). Lineage (GTDB taxonomy): Bacteria > Bacteroidota > Bacteroidia > Flavobacteriales > Flavobacteriaceae > Site-B1. Next base: position 1,717 of record CAYTSL010000084.1, on the reverse strand, counting down.
CAAAGTTTGTAATATCCCAGGCCCAACCTACAGTTTTGTTTAAACCCCAGGTTCCAATACCAGTTGAAATAGTATAAATGATGCAACCAATTCCCCATAGAAAGGCGGCAAGAGCGATTGAAAATACAATCCACCATTGTTTATTTGCTTGCCCTTCCACAGGTGCTGCCACATCTACCGATACATCGTGATATGATTTTTCGCCTGTAACTAAAGGTCTTCTAATAGGTGCTTCGTAATGAGACGCCATAATACTTTTATAATTGTTTCTTAATTAGTTTTAAGCTTCTTTAATATTTCTCACTTTTGCTTGATACATAACATTAGGTTTAGTACCTACGCTTTCTAATAAGTGATACATACGTTTATCTTCTTTTAATTTGGCAACCTTGCTTTCTTTGTCATTAATATCTCCAAATACCATTGCTCCATTTCCACATGCTGCAGAACAAGCTGTTTGGAATTCGCCATCTTTAATTTCTCTTCCTTCACGCTTTGCATCCAAAATTGTTTTTTGAGTTTTTTGAATACAGAATGAACATTTTTCCATTACTCCACGAGAACGAACTGTTACGTCCGGGTTTATAACCATTCTTCCAAGATCATCATTCATAAAATAATCAAACTCATCATTTTGAGAATATAAGAACCAGTTAAATCGACGAACCTTATAAGGACAGTTATTTGCGCAATAACGAGTACCTACACAACGATTGTAGGCCATTTGGTTTTGACCTTGACGTCCATGAGAGGTGGCTGCAACCGGACAAACAGTCTCACAAGGAGCATGGTTACAATGCTGACACATTATTGGTTGGAAAGCTACTTGTGGATTCTCAACAGCAGCAGATTCCATTGATCTCAATGTGTCTTTTATACCCGTCTCACCGAACAAGCCTTCCGCTGAATCTTTTTTATTATTATCTCCATCAAAAGAATCTTCAGATGAATAATATCTATCTATTCTTAACCAGTGCATATCACGGCTACGTCTTACCTCTTCTTTACCAACAACTGGTACATTATTTTCAGCATGACAAGCAATAACACAAGCCCCACATCCTGTACAAGCATTTAAATCTATAGATAAATTAAAATGATGACCAATGGAGCGATCAAATTCATCCCAAAGATCCACTTCTGGAGATCTGACAGAAGTCTCAATATGATTTAAAGACACTTGAGGAACTGGATTCCAATAGTTTTTATCTTTTGTATTAAAAATCTCTAATGTCGTTTCTCTTAAAATATCGCCACGACCCATCAAAGTATTTTGCAATTGCACACATGCAAATTCGTGAATACCTTCTGCAGGACTTATTTCCACATTTTGAACAGAATTGAAATCTTGATATAGAGTATAAGCATTGACTCCGGTTTTCATCTCCTCCTTTAAACCAGTTGATCTACCATATCCTAATGCCAAACCAACAGTGCCTTTTGTCTGCCCAGGCTGAACAATAACAGGTACAGTTAGTGTGTTTCCATTTGCAGTTATATTTGCATAACTTCCATTTAATGCACCAGTTGCAACATGCTCGTTTACAAGTCCTAATTCATCGGCATCTACCTTGCTTACCGTCAAATAGTTATCCCAAGAGGTTCTTGTAATAGGATCTGGAAATTCTTGCAACCACGGATTATTTGCTTGTTGACCATCTCCCATTCCAACTTTAGAATATAAAGTCAATTCATAACCATTAGAAGTATTTCCTGA
>CAYTSL010000083.1:0-7408 GCA_964440415.1 uncultured Flavobacteriaceae bacterium | reverse complement strand
TCTTCAACTAATTTTAACAACTTACGCTTACTCATAATAGTATAGCTTAAGTTCAAACGAGCAAATTCGCGTTGTTTTGGGGGTAATGGTAATTCACTTTCATTAAACTTATAAACCTCGTCTCTAAACCAATTATAAAGCTTTCTGTGGGGCTTAAACTCCAATGAGCATAGTGAGTGTGAAATTTGTTCGATATAGTCGCTTTCGCCATGTGTCCAGTCGTACATTGGGTAAATGCACCAATCATCTCCTGTTCTATGATGAGATTGATGTAAAACTCGATACATAATTGGATCTCGCATCAACATATTGGGGTCTTCCATATCAATTTTTGCCCGTAGAATGTGTTCGCCTTCTTTAAACTCACCCTTTTTCATTCTTTGGAATAAATCCAAGTTCTCCTCAACACTTCTATTTCTGAAAGGGCTATTGGTTCCAACTTGTGTTGGTGTTCCTTTTTGTTCTGCCATAGCTTCAGAAGATTGAGAATCCACATACGCTTTTCCGTCTTTTATCAACTGAATTGCCCAATCGTATAATTCCTGAAAATAATCTGAAGAATACAATTCTTTATCCCATTTGTATCCCAACCAAGCAATATCTTTTTTGATTGAATCCACATATTCCTGTTCTTCTTTTACTGGGTTGGTGTCATCAAATCGTAAATTAACTGGAGCGTTGTACTTTTCACCTAAACCAAAACTGATTCCAATAGCTTTTGTGTGACCTATGTGCAAATAACCATTAGGTTCTGGAGGAAAACGAAAACGTAGATTCCCTTTTGGTAAACCGTCTCTTAAGTCTTCTTCTATTATGTGCTCAATAAAATTGAGTGATTTTGTTTCTTCTGACATATTCTGCAATTAAAGAGCAAATTTATAGAAATAAAGCGAGATTAATTAAAAAACAAAGGGTTGAATAATTGTAACAAATTTTGAAGTCTATCAACATATATTATAAATAAAACCTATTAAAATGAAACACAACAATTATAAATGCCCTAAATGTGATAATGACACATATACTGTTGGACAAATGCGCGCTACTGGAGGAACATTATCAAAAATATTTGACGTGCAAACTGAAAAATATACATCTGTAACCTGTGAAAACTGTACTTATACTGAATTTTATAAAGCTAAAACAAGTGCAATAAGTAATGTTTTTGATTTGTTTACAAATTAAATATTCTTGTTCTTTGCTTTATGGGACTCATTAAAGTAGAAAACATTCGTGTATTTGCCTATCATGGATGTTTAAAAGAAGAAAAAAAAATTGGTAGTGATTATAGAGTAGATCTTGAGGTTAAAGCTGATCTTCAAAATTCTGCACAAACAGATAAATTAAGTGATACTGTAGACTACGTTTTGCTCAACAAGATTGTTAAGGAGGAAATGGAAAAATCATCACATTTACTTGAAACTGTAGCCAAAAGAATCCTAGTAAGAATCTTTAAAGAAGAAATTTTAGCAAAAAAGGCGACTGTTTGGGTTGGTAAATTAAATCCGCCAATAGGTGGTGATGTTCAGAAGGTTACTATTAAGATGACCCAAAAAAGATAAAAAGTAATTCGTTGATGTTTTAAAATTTTATTTTTTTATACATTTGCAGTCCTAATTCCCGACGCCTCGGGAATGATGGGTTTACAGGAAACCTCAAAGCGAGCTCTTCGAGGAATCTTTTTTAAATAAGGCGTCGTGGCCGAGTGGCTAGGCTGGGCTCTGCAAAAGCTCCTACAGCGGTTCGAATCCGCTCGACGCCTCAAAAAAAGAGATCTAAAATAGATCTCTTTTTTTATTCTCTAATGTCTTCTATTAAATCCTGTGGGTTTAATTTATCTTTAGGCAAAAACCCCTTTACAATAAGCACAATACCGCATATAATTAAAATAAGGCCTAATAGTTTTTTAATATTAGCTATTATTTCTGGGGTCAATCTTCTTTTTAGTTGTTTAGCAAGTAAAATTTTAAAAATATCTGTAACCAAATAAGCACCTATCATGGTCCCGAAAAACAACATAAACCTATTAGGATCATTATCAAGGCCTGGTCCAACAATAATTATAACTCCCAGCCAAAAGACCAACACACCAATATTTATAAAATTTAGTAAAAACCCTTTTATAAAAAGCATTAAATAATCTGTTTTATATTTTAAAAGCTCATCAGATTTTGCGGGGTTTCTTTTAGGGCCTTTTATAAATACTATTAAGCCATATACTGTCAGTATCATGCCTCCAAAAACAAACAGTCCTGGCTGATTGCTTAAATTCTCCAATAACTGGAAACTACTGAAATAGGCAACGCCTATAAAAAAAACATCAGCAAGAATAACTCCCATATCAAAGGCAAAAGCAGCCCTAAACCCTTTGGTAGCACTTGTTTCAAGTAGGACAAAAAATACCGGGCCAATCATAAAGCTTAAGAAGAAGCCTAATGGAATTGCCGCTTGAATGTCTTCTAACATTGTTAAATGGAGTTTACACAAAGTAAAGAAATAATTTATATCTAACCTTGAACTTGACTGTTTTTAGCTTGGTATTTATAAATTAAAAAACCTCTTTATTTCTAAAGAGGTTTAGATATACAATTAGATAACTTACTAGTTGTCTCGCATTTCTATTCGTCCGCCAAACAATGTGTTTTCATTAACTGTTTCAGGGTTTCCGTAAATAAATACATCTCCTCCTGCTCTTACGGTGGCGTCTACTATTTTTGACGCATTGACTTCTGCTTCTCCTGCTGCTTTAATATTAACCTTTGTGCTTTTAGTTTCAAAACTTTTTCCCTCATAAACTCCACCTGTATTCAGGGTGATGTCTTGGCTATTTGCGCGTCCTCTTGTTTCAATAATTCCTCCTGTTGCTGCTCTTATTTCAACTTCATCGACATCTAACCCAACTTTTATACGAGCGCCTTCTTGAGCCTTTAAAATTATTTCGTCCTGTTCTATTAATTCGTTGGAAACTATATACGCTCCTTCATTTCCGTCAATAATACCTATAGAGGTATAATGAACCTCAACAAAGGTCTTGTTCCCGTTGAATATTTGATCAAAATTCATGCGGATCTTAAGTTTTCCGTCTTTATTTATTACTTGAACATCTTGAACGTCCTCTCCAGTGATAACAACCTTGTTCTCTTTTGAATGAATAAGATTGACTTCAATTAAGTCATAGACTTTAACTTCATTAAAATCACCTACTGATTTTTCTAAAGGGTTTTGCGCAAGTACAATTGTTGATACAAAAAAAGATAAAATTAAAAGTGCGTTTTTCATTTAAATGAATTTTTGTGTTTATAAGATAATGATGAATTGTTTGTTTTAGTATAGATTAACAAAACTTTAATTTGTTACACTCATAAACATTTTTAACTTTTAACTTTTCCTATAAGAAGAAAATCAAGATGTTTTTTAATTAAATCAGCATTTTTTACTTTTACGACGACTTCCTCTCCTAACTGATACATGTTCTTCGTGGTTTCGCCAACCAAGGCATATTCATCTTGATCAAATTTATAATAATCATCTTTTATATCTCTGATTCTTACCATTCCTTCGCATTTGTTTTCTTCAATTTCAACATAAATCCCCCAATCTGTAACCCCAGAAATAACCCCTATGAATTCTTGGTCTTGATGATCCTGCATGAATTTTATTTGCATATACTTTATAGAATCTCGTTCAGCTTTTGTGGCGAGATATTCCATATTACTAGAATGTTTACATTTTTCTTCAAAAGCATCTTTATTTACTGATTTTCCATTATCAAGATAGTGTTGTAACAACCTATGAACCATCACATCGGGATAACGACGTATTGGTGAAGTGAAATGTGTATAATAATCAAATGACAGTCCATAATGACCAATATTTTGTGTAGTATATTCCGCCTTACTCATTGTCCTTATTGCTAAAGTGTCTACAAGGTTTTGTTCCTTCTTTCCTACCACATCAGATAATAGTTTATTTAAAGAAGTAGTGGTGCTTTTCTTGTCTTTAAAGTTCATTTTATATCCAAACCGAGACACGAAAGTCTGTAGATCAGCTAACTTAGAAACGTCTGGTTCGTCATGAACTCGATAAACGTTTGTTTTTGCTGGTTTTTGCTTTCCAATAAATTCTGCAACCTGTCTATTGGCCAACAACATAAACTCCTCAATTAGTTTATTAGCATCCTTGCTTGTTTTAAAATAAACGCCTAAAGGATTGCTGTTTTCATCTAAATTAAACTTAACTTCAAGTTTATCAAATGATATAGCCCCTGCATTCATCCTTTGTTTCCTGAGTGTTTTCGCTAGTCCATTCATTTTTAAAACAGCATCTGCCATGTCTTGTTCTGTTGAATAGGCTTCACCGCTTAATGAAACCTCTTTTGGAATTCTATTAGAGTTTGATTCTATAATAGCCTGGGCCTCTTCGTATGCAAATCTAGCATCACTATAAATAACCGTTCTACCAAACCATTTATTAAGGATATCACACTTATTATTTATTTGGAAGATGGCTGAAAATGTATATTTTTCTTCTTTAGGTCTTAACGAGCACGCTCCATTAGACAGAATCTCTGGTAACATTGGCACCACTCTATCTACCAAATAGACTGATGTAGCACGCTCATATGCCTCATCATCTAAAACAGTTCCTTCTTGCAAGTAATGGGACACGTCTGCTATATGTATTCCAATTTCATATTTTCCGCTTTCTAGTTCTTGAAACGACAAAGCATCATCAAAATCTTTAGCGTCTTTTGGGTCTATCGTGAAAGTTAAAACGTCACGCATATCACGGCGTTTTGAAATTTCTTCCAGTGTTATACTAGTATCTAACTTGTTTGCATAATCTTCTACTTCAGTAGGAAATTCATATGGTAAGCCGTATTCTGCAAGAATAGAATGTATTTCTGTGTTATGCTCCCCTGGTTTACCAAGAAGTTTTAAAACTTTACCAAACGGAGAATCTGCGTTATCTGGCCAATCATCAAGTGAAACTAGTACTTTATCACCATCTTGAGCATTCTTGGTTTTGTTTTTTGGAACAAAAATATCCTTATACATTTTCGGACTGTCCGGAATAACAAAAGCGTAATTTTTGTTTATTTGAATAACCCCAACATAATCATTCTTTGCTCTATTTAATACTTGTGTAATCTCTCCTTCTAACTTACCTCTTTTTCTTCTTTTATAAACATATAATTCAACCTCATCCCTATTTAAAGCTTTGTTTATGTTGTTTGATGCTATGAAAATATCATCCTCAAAATCATCGCAAATCACATAACCATATCCTTTAGATGAAATATCTAATATTCCTGTATGATATTCTGTTGAAATAATTATTTTAAACTTACCTCGTTCAACTTCTTCTATTTCATTTTTTAACTTAAGTTGCTGTAGTGTTTTTATTATTTGATTCCGGCTACTCGCATCATTAACACCTAATTTAGAGGCTATTTGTTTATAATTAAAAGATTTATTTTTCTCTTTTTTTAAAATACTAATGATTGTATTTGTGAGGTTGGATATATTATTTGATCTTCTTCTATTCTTCTTTCTTGCCATTATTTATATTGTATTGCCGCAAAACTACAGTTAAAATATTGATTTTGTATTTCTTATCTAAACTTTTAAGAAACATTTATATCCTATTTTTTAACTAAAATATATGCATTTCACCGTGTTAGAAGTAATTATAATCAAAAAGTTATATTATATTGTGCATTTTGTAAGTAAATTTGCTTAAAATTTTGTCTTATTAAAATGTGTAAATAGCCCTCCTATTTATTATTATGAATAAAGTTAAAATATTGATAATAGCTTTTTTGATTTGTTCTTTCCATTGTTTTGGACAAAGTGATGTCTATACTGAAGAACATGATGACGGCACATACTCCATAGGTAAACGAGACTTAAACGGTTATCAACAAGGTGAATGGATCAAGTATTATTCCAATGGAAAAGTATTTATAGTGACAAATTATATAAATAATACATTAGAGGGTCCAGTAAAATCTTATTATAAAAATGGACAAATCCAGGCTGAAAATGATTATTTAGCTGGACAACTTAATGGCGTATCCAAGCAATATGATATAAAAGGGAGAATTATAAGAGAAATTTCGTATAAAAATAATCTTATCTATGGTAATTGTATTTATTACGAAGATGGATTTATTTATACCGAACGTTATTATAAAAATGGTGTTGTTGATGGTCCTTGTAAAGACTATTATGAAAATGGTAAAATTCAACATGAATATATCATGTATGCAGATGGACGAATGACAGATAATATTTGCTATGATAAAAATTCAAAGAAAATAAAATGTAATTTCTTTTGATCTACAACTAACAATTACATTATTCTAAATCTTATTAACACGCTTTACTACATTATCAGTTTTTATTTATAATTTAAAATATATATTATTATTATTATTGCTTGTTAATAGTAGCAATAACTTTTCCTAATTATTTTGTTTATTAAGTTAATACCTTTTAATTACATTATATTAACAAGTAAATTTATATTAAACACTTATTAATTAATGTATTATAATAAATATTAACAGCCGTTTATAACTTAATTTAAGAAGTTTTTTTAATAATTTTATTGTTTAACATTGTTTATTTATCCTTAAATTTAGTTATCAAATTGCTAATAATTTTATAGTTTATAATTAGGTTAGTAAATGCAGATTTTTGCTTGATAAAAAATTTAGGAATCTCCAAAAAATATTACAATTTTTAGTTTACAGATATTAACAACTAATTAATAACATAATTAACAGAAGTGGTTTTAATAACTGTAATTTGTACCTTTAATGCTTTTAAAAATATAATTTAAAAATGAAAATTTCTATAGGTAACGATCATGCCGGAACTAATTATAAGTTTGAAATAATTAATTATTTAGAATCCGAAGGAATTACGGTTAATAATTACGGTACAGACACGAATGATTCTGCAGATTATCCAGATTTTACTCATCCTGTTGCTAAAGATGTAGAAGAAAATAAAGTTGATTTTGGTATTATAATTTGTGGAAGCGGAAATGGAGCAAATATGACAGCAAACAAACATAAAGGTGTTAGATCTGCTTTATGCTGGTCTAAAGAAATTGCTGTTTTAGCTAGAAAGCATAACAATGCAAATATTTTAAGTATTCCAGCTCGTTATACTTCCATACCACAAGCAATAGAAATGGTTAAGTTGTTTTTAAATACTAAATTTGAAGGAGGACGCCATAAACGACGAGTTGATAAAATAGATATTGCATGTTAAATGGCTCATTCTCATTCCAATAATCATTCCCATTCCCATCAAGAATTAAGTGGTAAAAATCTATTAATTTCTATACTTCTTAATATATTAATAACTATCTCTCAAATTGTAGGAGGTTTAATATC
>CAYTSL010000082.1:0-7516 GCA_964440415.1 uncultured Flavobacteriaceae bacterium | reverse complement strand
GGTTGTGATCTTCACCGAGCGATTTTTGATAACTCCACTTTAGACAAAAGTGACTTCACAACTGCTATAAACTTCTCTATCAACCCAGAAAATAATAAATTAAAACATGCCAAATTCTCTAAAATCAATGCCATCAGATTGCTTGAAAAATATAATATTAAAATTGAGTAAGTAATCTTCTATTAAAGTGGCTAAGTCATTATTTTAGCAAACTGATTTTTGTATATTTGCAACGCTTAAAAATCTTCATATTTATCAGATTTTTTATTTTTCAATTTAAAATATATTAAATGTCAGACAAGTCTAAAATTATTTACACAAAAACTGATGAAGCCCCAGCTTTAGCAACACGTTCTTTTTTACCTATAATCAAAGCATTTTTAAAACCTTCTGGAGTTTTAGTAGAATCCAAAGACATATCATTAGCCGCTAGAATTTTAGCAACTTTCCCTGAATTTTTAAGTGATGACCAAAAAGTGCCTGATGCACTAACTGAATTAGGTAAATTAGTTAAAAAACCTGAAGCTAATATTATTAAATTACCCAACATAAGCGCTTCAGTCCCGCAATTGGAAGCTGCAATAAAAGAATTGCAATCAAAAGGATATGCTATTCCCAATTATCCTGAAGATCCAAAAAATGAAGTTGAAAAAACTATCAAAACTAAATACGACAAAATTAAAGGAAGTGCTGTAAATCCAGTACTTCGCGAAGGTAATTCTGATAGACGAGCTCCTAAAGCGATCAAGAACTATGCAAAAAAGAATCCACATTCAATGGGAGCTTGGAGTCCGGATTCCAAAACTCATGTTGCTACGATGACTTCAGGGGATTTTGCTCATAATGAAAAATCCGTCACTTTAGATCATGCCACATCAATAAAAATTATTCATATAGATTCACATGGGAAATCAACGCTTTTAAAAGATAGCTTCCCACTGCTTAACGGTGAAATTATTGATGCCACTGTATTAAATAAAAAGAAACTTATAAAGTTTTTGGAGGCTCAAGTAAAAGATGCAAAAGATAGAAATGTATTGTTTTCTTTGCACATGAAGGCCACAATGATGAAAGTGTCAGACCCTATTATTTTTGGGCATGCTGTTAAAGTGTTTTTTAAAAATATTTTTGCTAAATATGATCAAATATTTGATGAGATTGGAGTGGATGTGAATAATGGGTTTGGAGATTTATTAACAGATCTACAAAAGTTACCAGAAAACAAGCGGAAAGAAATTCAAGCTGAAATACAATTAGCTTTAAATAATGGACCAGATTTAGCAATGGTAAATTCTGATAAAGGTATAACAAATCTTCATGTGCCAAGTGATATTATAGTAGATGCATCTATGCCAGCAATGATTCGCACATCAGGCCAAATGTGGAACAAAGATGGTGAGTTACAAGATACAAAAGCAGTAATTCCAGATAGTAGTTATGCTGGAATTTATACCGCAACCATTGATTTTTGCAAAAAACATGGCGCCTTTGATCCTACCACAATGGGTACCGTTCCTAATGTTGGTTTAATGGCTCAAAAGGCTGAAGAATATGGCTCGCATGACAAAACTTTCGAAATTGAATCAAACGGCAAAGTTCAAGTCTTTGATGAAGACGCTAATATCTTAATTGAACATGATGTTGAACAAGGTGATATCTGGAGAATGTGTCAAACCAAAGATGCTCCAGTGCAGGATTGGGTAAAATTAGCTGTAACTCGAGCTCGTGCATCACAAACATCTGCTGTATTTTGGCTGGATGAAAAAAGAGCTCACGATGCTGAATTGATTAAAAAGGTTAAAACCTATTTACAAAATTATGATACTTCAGATTTAGATACTAGAATTCTGTCTCCCATTGAAGCTACTAACTTTACTTTAAAAAGAGTAAAAGATGGAAAGACTACCATTTCGGTTTCAGGAAATGTTTTAAGAGATTATCTAACCGATCTTTTTCCAATTCTAGAAGTTGGCACAAGTGCCAAAATGCTTTCAATAGTTCCTTTAATGAATGGTGGTGGTTTATTTGAAACAGGAGCTGGAGGATCGGCTCCAAAACATGTTCAGCAATTTGTGGCTGAAAATCATCTACGTTGGGATTCACTGGGTGAATTTTTGGCGTTAGCTGTTTCATTAGAGCATTTATCCGAAGTAAACAAAAACAATAAGGCGCTTGTTTTGAGTGAAACATTAGATGCTGCAACTGAAAAATTATTAGAAAACAAAAAAGGCCCTTCTAGAAAAGCTGGTGAACTAGATAATAGAGGAAGTCAATTCTATTTGGCAATGTATTGGGCTCAAGAATTGGCAAACCAAAATAAGGATCAAGAGTTAAAATCCATTTTTAAAGATACTGCAAAAACCTTTGAAAATAATGAAGAATCGATCATTAAAGAACTCAATTTAATTCAAAACAAATCTATGGATCTTGGAGGTTATTACTTGCCAAATGAAGAGCTTGCAAATAAAGGTATGAGACCAAGTGAAAAATTCAATAAAATTATTCAATCGATAAATGCATAATCAATTAAGATAATGTTAAAAGCTCCTCTAAAGGAGCTTTTTTTTATAGATTTGCCATCAAAAAATTGTATATGAAACACATTAAGGCATTAGTTGTTTTATTTTGCTTTATAACCTCATGTTCTTTTGCACAAGAAAAATATACTTTAAGCGGAACAATCTCTGATATAGAAAGTAATGAAACACTTATTGGTGTTAATATTTTATTTCCTGAATTGCAGACTGGAACAGCTACAAATGAGTATGGCTTCTTTTCTATTACTATCCCTGAAGGTACATACAAAGTGCAAATTAGTTTTTTAGGGTTTACAGAATTAAATGAAATCATTGACCTATCAGAAGATAGAACATTTAATTTTCAATTATCTGAAGCTATTGAGAGTTTAGATGAGGTGGTAATTACAAAAAATGTAGAAAGAACAAATATCAGAAAACCTCAAATGAGTGTAAATGCGTTATCCTCAAACACCATAAAACAAATCCCCGTTGTTCTAGGAGAGGCTGATGTCATCAAATCCATAACCTTATTACCTGGAGTTACAAATGCAGGAGAAGGATCGTCTGGGTTCAATGTTCGTGGTGGTGCTGCCGATCAAAATTTAATTCTTTTGGATGAGGCTACAATTTATAATTCATCTCATTTATTTGGTTTCTTTTCAGTTTTTAATCCAGATGCTATAAAAGACCTCAAACTATATAAAGGAGGTATTCCCTCTCGTTACGGAGGAAGAGTATCATCAGTGCTAGATATTTATCAAAAAGAAGGTAATAGTAAGAAATTTAAAGGGAATGGAGGTATTGGTATTGTTGCAAGCCGATTACTTTTAGAAGGTCCATTAAAAAAAGATGAAGGTTCCTTTTTATTTGGTGGCAGATCATCTTATGCACACCTATTTCTACCTCTCTTCGACATAGACAATATTGCTTATTTCTATGATTTAAATACCAAATTAAGCTATAAATTGAATCAAAAAAATAATATTTACCTCTCTGGCTATTTTGGGAGGGATGTGTTTAGGATTTCAGATTCGTTTGAAAACTCATACGGAAATGCTGTTGTTAATTTTAGATGGAATCATCTTTTTTCTGACAAATTATTTTCAAACCTTTCATTAATCTATTCAGATTACTACTATGATCTTAAACTTAATTTCGTGGAATTTGATTGGATTTCTGGAATTCAAAACTTCAATTTAAAATATGATCTGCGTCATTATATAAGTGATAAGTTAGAATTGCAATATGGATTGAATACTGTTTACTACAAATTCAATCCGGGTAGAATTGAGCCTACAACGTCTACTTCTGGAATTAACTCTTTTAAATTAATTGATAAATATGCTCTGGAAAATGCCGTATATATTGATGCTGAACATAGATTATCTGATAGATTAACCGCATCATATGGATTAAGATTCAGTTCTTTTTGGAGATTAGGTCAAGACGAATTGAATATTTATGAAAATGACAATCCGGTAATTTTTAATGAAGAACTACAGATCTATGAAAAAGCTGAACCTCAAGAAACAGAAACATTCAAAAGGTCTGATGTTATTGAATCTTATAACAATTTAGAGCCAAGAGTTTCCCTTGCATATCAATTAAGTGATCTGTCATCTTTAAAAGCCAGTTATAACAGAATGAGTCAATATCTGCATTTACTATCTAATACATCATCACCTACACCATTGGATGTATGGACCCCTAGTGGTAAATACATTAAACCTCAAATACTGGATCAAATAGCAATAGGTTATTTCAAGAATTTTGAGGAGATCGATTATTCTCTGGAAATTGAAAGCTTTTATAAGGAAATAAAAAATAGAATCGATTACATTGATGGTGCAGATCTGATTGCAAATAATGCCATAGAACAAGTAATATTGAATGGTGAAGGGAGAGCTTATGGATTAGAGATTTTAGTTAGAAAAAATGAAGGTCGTTTTAAAGGTTGGTTGGCTTATACACTCTCTAAATCAGAGCAAAAAACAGAAGGTAGAACGATTTCAGAAATTGGTATAAACAATGGAAATTGGTACAATACACCTTATGACAAAACTCATGATGTATCCTTTACAGGAAGCTATGAGTTAAACAAAAAATGGAAATTCAATGCAAACTTTCTGCTTCAAACTGGTCAACCAACAACTTATCCAAACGCCCAGTATGAATATAACGGTATCACGATTCCTAGTTATAGTGCCAGAAATGAGTTTAGGCTTCCTACTTATCATCGTGCAGATTTATCTGCTAATTATACTCCTAAACCAGATAAAATTAAAAACTGGCAATCAAGCTGGGTTTTTAGTATCTACAATATTTACAATAGAAATAATGCGGCGTCAATATCTTTTAGAGAGAATCGAGATACTGGAATTAATGAGGCCTTAAGACTATCTATTTTTGGAATTATTCCATCAGTTTCCTATAATTTTAAGTTTTAGATATGAAAAAAATAATTTATATTTTCGTTTTTGTTTTATTTACTTTTTCTTGTGAAGACGTTATTGAACTTGATCTCCCAACTTCTGAACCAAAACTAGTAATAGATGCATCTCTAAATTGGTTAAAACAAACACAAGGCAACAATCAAGAAATCAAATTAACGCTTTCTGCACCTTATTTTGAAACATTTATTCCTCCTGCAAACGGTGCGGAAGTATTTGTTTCAGATAGTAACAACAATACATATCAGTTCATAGAAGAGGGTAACACTGGAATCTATAAAACCAATTCATTTATTCCAGCAATAAATGGCGTTTACAATTTGACAATAGTATACAATGGAGAAACTTATACGGCTACAGAAACAATGAAGTCCGTAAGTGAAATTGACTATGTAGAACAACTTAATGATGGTGGATTTTCTGGTGAGGAAACTGAAATCAAAGCATATTATACAGATCCTGAAAGCGAAGAAAATTATTATTTTTTTGAATTTAAAAGCAATATTCCCGTAATTCCTTCATTAGAAGTCTATAAGGACGAGTTTGTCAATGGAAACCAAATTTTTGGTTTTTATACAGAAGAAGATTTATCCAGTGGTGACATAGTTACGATAAGAAATTATGGGATTTCTCAACGATTCTATGATTTTATGTTTATTCTTCTACAACAAAATAGTGAGGAAAGTGGTGGTCCTTTTGATCCACAACCGGCTACTGTTCGGGGTAATTGCATTAATCAAACTAATGCTGATAATTTTCCTTTAGGTTATTTTAGGCTATCTGAAGCCGATGAGTTTATTTATACAGTAGAGTAAGGCAATTATGTTAATAAAATACAATTCAAAATTGTGTATTTTTGGGATATGAGCTTCACAAAGACTACAGAACAAGATTCTAATTACAATCATTTAGAAAAAATGACTGTACAAGAATTATTGACCAATATAAATAAGGAAGATAAAACCGTTCCTTTCGCTGTAGAAAAAGTAATTCCTCAAATTGAAGAATTAGTTCTAAAAATAGTTGACAAACTTAAAATTGGTGGACGATTGTTTTACATAGGTGCCGGAACAAGCGGTCGACTTGGAATTGTAGATGCATCAGAGTGTCCTCCAACTTTTGGAGTGCCTCATGAATTAGTAATTGGGCTCATTGCAGGAGGTGATTCTGCAATTCGCAAAGCTGTTGAATTTGCAGAAGATTCAACAATTCAAGGCTGGAAAGATCTACAAAATCATGATATAAACAAAAATGACGTGGTAATTGGTATTGCTGCTTCTGGTACTACCCCATATGTTATTGGAGCATTAAATGAATGTAATAAAAACGACATTTTAACGGGTTGCGTTACTTGCAATCATAATAGCCCTTTATCTAAAACAGCACAGTTTCCTATTGAAGTTATTGTTGGTCCAGAATTTGTTACTGGCAGCTCCCGTATGAAAGCTGGTACAGCTCAAAAACTGGTTCTTAATATGATTACAACAGCAAGCATGATTCAACTTGGCAAGATCAAGGACAACAAAATGATCGATATGCAATTGAGTAATAATAAGCTTGTAGACAGAGGAGTAAAAATGTTAATAAATGAGCTTAATGTAACTCAAGAAATTGCCGAAAAGCTACTGGATAAATATCAAAACGTCCGTTTGGCTATTCAAAACTATAAAAATGGAAGAGAATCGAACAGATAAAAACTTACTTCTCAAGGGAATTAAAACAATGGGAATCTCCCTTGTATTAATGTTTGTTGGTCCAACAATTATTTATCTGACTTTGAGCAACAAAGAAAAACCCTTATATATTCCTTTGTTAATTATTGGAATTATTGGTTGTGGATTTGCAATATATTTTGCATTCAAAGGAATCAATATTATTTTAGATAGTATGTTTAAAAAAGGTACTACTGATTCAAAGTAGTATTTTTAGGAGTCGTAGGATTAAATCCAAAATTTTCATCGTCTATTTGTATACCCAATCCATTCAAAATATAATTAATAATAGCATAATGATGAATGGTATGACTATTAGCTTGAGCTAATAAAGCAGATAAAGTATAATTTATTTCTATTTTTCCTAAACTCAAATCATCAATAACTATTAGGTCTTTGTTGTCATCGTTTTTAATTTGGTATAATTTATCTAAAATTTCTTCAAGATAAATTTGAGCAAGGCCACAGTCATTCTCAATATTTGTATTCCTCTTTCGCGCAGTTAGATCGACCCTGTTGTCTTGAACGCTTAAAATACAATCATAAAAATCCAATATGTGTCTAAGATGTGATCCAACGCTCGAATAATAGGGAGAAACAGAATTGTTTTTTAAGTCTTCATTTGATAATAAAGTCAATAGTGATTTTACTTTTTGAAGGGTATAAATATTAGACTTAAGAATTAATTTCATAGAAACTAAATTTAGTTAAATTATTTGAAAATAAAAATCAATTGTTTCATTAGTCCTCAACCATATTAGAACTTACAAATTAATAATTACAAAAAAACCCTTCATAAGAATGAAGGGTTTTCAAAAAAGGCAGTGACCTACTC
>CAYTSL010000081.1:0-7844 GCA_964440415.1 uncultured Flavobacteriaceae bacterium | reverse complement strand
TAACAAAAGGGCTTTTATCATCAAACGGCACCATATTCTTATTTACCGTGATATCAGCTTTTACTAAAGCTTGTTCAGCTTCCTTACCAGTGATATTCTTATTCCGTAAATCAATTAGCATCATATGATTATCAGTACCTCCAGAAATTATATAATAGCCTCTTGCTACAAATGCTTTAGCCATGGCAGCTGCATTTTTCTTAACTTGAATTATGTAATGAAGGAAATCATCTGTCAACGCTTCACCAAAGGCAATTGCTTTTGCAGCTATAATATGCTCCAATGGACCTCCTTGATTGCCAGGAAAAACTGCAGAATCTAGTAACGAAGACATTTTTCGAAGATTTCCATTTTTCAGTTTTAAACCAAATGGGTTATCAAAATCTTGTCCCATAAGAATCATTCCTCCTCTTGGACCTCTTAATGTTTTATGAGTAGTTGTTGTAACTATATGACAATGTGGAATTGGATCGTTTAACACACCTTTCGCAATTAACCCAGCTGGATGTGCTATATCAGCCAACAATAGAGCATTTACACTATCCGCTATTTCCCTGAATCGTTTAAAATCGATATCTCTAGAATACGCAGAAGCACCTGCAATTATCATTTGAGGTTTTTCTTTGGTTGCAATTTCTTGAATATTATCATAATTAATAACTCCTGTTTCTTTTTCAACACCATAAAAAACAGGATTGTAAAGTTTTCCTGAAAAATTAACAGGAGAGCCATGAGTAAGATGTCCTCCATGAGAAAGGTCGAATCCTAAAATTTTATCTCCAGGTTTTAAAC
This sequence comes from uncultured Flavobacteriaceae bacterium, assembly GCA_964440415.1. Lineage (GTDB taxonomy): Bacteria > Bacteroidota > Bacteroidia > Flavobacteriales > Flavobacteriaceae > Site-B1. Next base: position 7,052 of record CAYTSL010000081.1, on the reverse strand, counting down.
AAGCTGCATAAACTGCCGTATTTGCTTGACTACCTGAATGAGGCTGCACATTAGCCCAAACAGCACCAAATAATGATTTAGCTCTATCAATTGCTATTTGTTCAACTTTATCAACTACTTCGCAACCACCATAGTATCGTTTACCAGGATAACCTTCTGCATATTTATTAGTAAGTACCGAACCTGCAGCTTCCATAACTTGTTCGCTAACGAAGTTTTCTGATGCAATTAGTTCTATACCGTTAACTTGTCTTTCTTTTTCTGCTTGAATTAATTCAAAGATTTGTTGGTCGCGTTGCATATTTTCTAACTTAAATTTTGTCAAAAATAGTGAATTGATTAATTTAAATTGATAAAAAATATAGATTTACTTACCACTTTATCCATAGGTTATTAACCAAATAATTAGTACATAGATTTTAATTTTTAAATTAGTATTAAAATTAAAAATTATGTAGGTTTGATATAATAATCAATCAACTCAAATTAATATGACAATTACAGCTAATGATCCTGATAGAACCTCATGGTTACATGTAGATAAGAATTCAGATTTTCCTATTCAGAATATTCCTTTTGGAGTATTTCTTACTAGAGATGATATAATTACTATAGGAACCAGAATAGGAGATACAGCAATTGATCTTGGAGCATTGCACCAATTAGGATATTTTGAAGATATTCCTCTTACAGATGATATTTTTTTACAAGATACTTTAAATGACTTTATTGCTGATGGAAGGAAAACTTGGAGAGCAGTAAGAAAGAGAATTGCTGAAATTTTTGATAGCAATAACGATACGTTAAAAAATAACAAAAAAAATAAAGAAACTGTTTTATTTAGATTGGACGAAATAGAAATGCAGTTGCCAGTTCAAGTGGGTGATTATACTGATTTTTATTCCAGTAAGGAGCATGCAACAAATGTTGGATCAATGTTTCGTGATCCTGAAAATGCATTGATGCCTAACTGGTTACATATTCCAGTAGGTTATCATGGTAGAAGCTCATCAATCATTCCTTCTGGAATACCAATTCACAGACCTCAAGGTCAAACTCTTCCTCAAGGTGCAAAAGAACCTGTTTTTGGACCTTCAAAATTGGTAGATTTCGAATTGGAAATGGCTTTTATTACTACAGATGCTAATGATCTTGGTGAATCAATTCCAGTTGATGAGGCAGAAGAGTATATTTTTGGTTTAGTTCTTTTTAACGATTGGAGCGCAAGGGATATACAAAAATGGGAATATGTCCCATTAGGTCCGTTTTTAGCCAAGAATTTTGCGTCATCTATGTCACCTTGGATTGTTACTTTAGATGCTCTAGAGCCTTTTCGTGTTCAAGGTCCAAAACCTCTTAAACCGCAGTTACCATATTTACGATACTCGGGTAAAAAGAGCTTTGATATTAAATTAGAAGTTGCAATTAAACCCAAAGAAGCCAAAGAATCAGTTGTGAGCAAGTCAAATTTCAAATTCATGTATTGGAATATGTCCCAGCAGTTGGCTCATCATACAGTAAACGGTTGCCCTGTTAATTCTGGAGATATGATGGGTAGTGGAACCATTTCAGGACTTACACCAGATTCGTATGGTTCTATGTTGGAGATAACTTGGAAAGGTGAAAAACCAATAAAGATGAAGGATGGTACGGAACGCAAATTCATTGAGGACTATGATACGGTTATCATGCGTGGTCATTGTGAAAAAGATGGCACCAGGATAGGGTTTGGCCAAGTCAAAACACAATTACTTCCAATATTTAATCCGAAGAAAAAGAAATAATAAAAAAACCCTCAAATTTAAGTTTGAGGGTTTTTTTTGGCATCAATTTTGAAATTATTATATAAATCCCAAAATTTAGAATTATGAAACGATTACTACTTCTATCTGTTTTGATTACTTTTCTTGTATCATGCAGCGGACGAAAACAAGTAGAGCGAGCCTTAAATTCAGGCAACTATGATCAAGCCATTTACAGTGCTATTAAAAAGCTAGAAACCAATAAGGATAAAAAACGAAAACAAGATTACATAGTCTTACTACAAGATGCTTTTCAAAAAGCAGTAGATAATGACCTAACCACGATCAAACATCTAAAAAAAGATAAAAACCCTGACCTTTTTGAAGATATCTATGAAGCCTACACAAGGTTAAATAGACGTCAGGAATCAATTAAACCTTTATTGCCACTTGCTTTAAATGGCAAATCGGTACAATTTAAGTTCAAGGATTACTCTGATGACATTGTTAGTTATAGGGCCAAAACATCTGACTATCTATACGAAAAAGGATTACAGTTATTAAATAGTACTGATAAAATAAAGATTCGTGAAGCTTATGACAATTTTAAATATATAGAGGACATTAATCCTAATTATAAAAATTCACGGAACTTAATGCAGGAAGCCCACGAAAAAGGTTCATACTACATTATTGTTTCTATAGAAAATCAAACGCAACAAATAATACCTCAAAGGCTTGAAGATGATCTCTTAAATTTTGATACCTATGGCTTAAATAAATTTTGGACTGTATACCATGCAAATGAGAACGATAATATTAACTATGATTATGCGATGCAATTGCAAATGAAACAAATTAATATTTCTCCAGAACAAATAAAGGAACGAGAGTTTTTAAGAGAAAAAGAAATAAAGGATGGTTGGGAATATCAATTGGATAGTGAAGGTAATGTCATGAAAGATACCCTAGGTAATGACATTAAAGTAGATAAATTTGTGAATTTAAAAGCAAGATATCTAGAATCGCATCAGATAAAATCAACCCAAATAATTGCGGATGTTGTTTATTTAGATTTGCAATCAAATCAAGTTTTAGATAGATTCACAATTGATAGTGGATTTGTCTTTGAAAATATATTCGCCTCTTTTAGAGGAGATAAAAGGGCATTAACAAAAGAAGACAAAGATATTATTAATAATAGAATAATGCCATTCCCGTCAAGTGAAGAAATGGTTTTTGATACTGGAGAAGACCTTAAATTTAAATTAAAGAAAATTATTAATTCATATCGTTTATAAAGAAAAAGCAACCAATTGGTTGCTTTTTTTAATCTATTAAATTCAAAAATTTATTCCTTAATCATCTTTACCGTAGTTAAGTAATTGTGTGTTTCAAATCTTATAAAATAGATTCCTTTTTCGTAGTGAGAAAGATCCATTTTAAAATTCGTCTGGGTTGGAACAAATGAATCTATTCTATTCCCTAAAATAGAATAGATTGTTGCTTCTGTTCCTATGAATTTTGAAAGCACATGAATATTCATTGTATCTTTTACTGGATTTGGAAATAACTTAACCTTTTGTTCAATATTTGATTCATTAATTGATAATGGACTTTCCTGGTAAACTCGTACGTAGTCAATTTCCATACTACTCTGGATAAAACCCGTATCAATAGATGGTTCAATAGCAATATTCAATAGAAGATATTGTTCAGCATCAAAAGGCCAAGTGTTGGCATCCTTTATTTCAGGGTTGTATGTGTAATGTACAACATCATCAACACTAAATACCATTTTCTCTGACGACCATTCCAAAGCGTAAATATGAAACTCACTTGAGGCAGTAGGTACTACTCGACCTCCAAGATTACTTGTGTTACCAAAACTAGAAGGTGTATGCATAGCACTTTGTACATAATTTTGATTATTTCCCCAATGTTCCATAATGTCAATTTCACCACAAGCTGGCCAACTAAAAGCACCAAAACCTTGAATATCCCAATAAGCTCCATCCTCATTTATATTCTTACCCAGCATCCAGATTGCGGGCCAAGTTCCAACTCCTGTTGGTAATTTCGCTCGAACCTCTACTCTACCATAAGTAAATACAAATTTAGAATTCAATCGAGCTGATGTATATTGTTTAGTATAACCTTGATCACTAAACGTTTCCTTTTTGGCTACAATATTTAAAGAACCATTGCTAACAAATGAATTATCAGTTCGGTTTGTATAATGCTGTATTTCTCCATTATACCAGCTCCCTCCAGAAGGAAGCTGTGTTTGATGATACCAATTGGTTGAGTTAATAGCTCCACTTCCATCAAATTCATCAGACCAAACCAGATTATCAAAAACTGGATCTGTGGACACTGTATCTTCTTGAAACAAATCGTCTATGAAAGCTAAAACATGATCATTATTGTTTTCTCCATTGACCTGTATTACAACTCTGTTAAAATCTGTTCTTTCGATAGGTGGTGGTGAATTACCATCTAAATTTATATAGCTGTTATTTTCAAAATCAAAGGCTACTATTTGCCATTGATCCAAAACAATTGGCTTAATTATTTCACTTTGGCTAGACCAAGGTGATCCCAATGTACCATCTTGAAGTTTTAAAGAAATTTGATTTGACTGATTTCCAGTTATTCCGTTTGAAGGCACATAAATCTTCAACTTAAATGTATTATATGCTATTAGATTAAAATTATTCGTGTTATCAAATCTTATATTAGCATATTGACCTCCTATATCATGGTATTCCAAAACGGTGGAGGAAGTATTGATTCCTTGTTGAAACGGATTTGTATAATTTGTATCAATTCCGCAGTCATCTCCAAACCAAGTTGTAATGGTTCCAGAACCTTCAAAATCATCTTCTACGGTTTGGCCATAAGAATATAATAGACAAATTAAAAAAATGAGTACAGTATTTAAAAGAGTTCGCATTTGGATAAAGTTCAAGAAATTATAAATGCCAAATTAGTTTTTTTCTGTTTAAAAGGATAAAAAAACACCTATATATAAACTATACAGTTCAATTTATTACAGTCAAAATGTACAAAGAAGTCTTTTATAGATAGGCTTTAATATCTATCGTATTAATTGCCCCATGTGAAGCATGAGAAACCACTACTCCTTTTTTTATAAGTAATAACTGTGGTGATTGATGCAAAACTTGAAATTTGTAACCGACTTCATCAGAAACATCTCTATAGCTTAAGATATCCAAATAATAGAGATCTACTTCTTCTTCTGAAAACGGATATTGTTTTACAAATTGATTAATTACCATCCTGCTAATACCACATCTAGAGGAATGTTTAAATATAATCTGAGTTTTGGTTTTAGACTTTTTTACAATATTATTTAATTGGTCCAACGAGCTTAAAGGAATCCAGGGTAGCGATTTTTCTTCCTTTGGCTCTGCGGCTTTAAATATGTTTTTAAATAATCCCATTTGCTATAAGTCGAAAGTGATTCAATTCCTTACAAACTGACTAAAAGTCACACAATCAGTGGCTTTAAACGACATTTTGTCTATTAAAATGTAATGGTAAGGTTATTGCCCAAAACTAATCAAAAAGAAAAAATATCAGTTATGAATTTTAACAATTATACAATTAAATCACAAGAAGCCATTCAGCAAGCACAACAACTTGCTCAAAGTTTTGGTCATCAACAAATAGAAAATGAGCACATTTTTAAAGCCATTTTTACTGTTGATGAAAACGTATTGCCATTCATTCTAAAAAAATTGAATGTTAATGTAGGGATGCTACAACAAATTTTAGATAAGGAATTAGAGAGCTTTCCTAAAGTTTCTGGTGGAGACATCATGCTCTCTCGAGAAGCTAATAAAGCGTTAAATGAAGCATCCATTATTGCTAAAAAGATGAACGATGATTTTGTATCAATCGAACATTTAATCCTCGGAATCTTTAAAACTAAAAGTAAGATTTCCCAAATTCTAAAAGATCAAGGGGTCACAGAAAAAGGCTTGCAAGCAGCTATAGACGAGTTGCGTAAAGGTGATAGAGTGACTTCACAAAGTCAGGAAGAAACCTATAATGCACTTAATAAGTATGCTAAAAACCTCAATCAATTAGCTAAAGATGGAAAATTAGACCCTGTTATTGGTCGTGATGAAGAAATACGTAGAATTCTTCAAATTCTATCACGGAGAACCAAGAACAATCCAATTTTGGTTGGAGAACCAGGAACAGGTAAAACTGCTATCGCAGAAGGTTTAGCACATAGAATTATAGATGGTGACATTCCGGAAAACCTTAAAGACAAACAAATATTTGCTTTAGATATGGGAGCACTTATTGCTGGTGCCAAATTTAAAGGAGAGTTTGAAGAACGCTTGAAAGCAGTCATAAAGGAAGTAACCGAAAGCGAAGGTGATATCGTACTATTCATTGACGAAATACATACACTTGTTGGTGCTGGTGGTGGTCAAGGAGCTATGGATGCGGCAAATATTTTAAAACCTGCATTAGCTCGTGGTGAATTGCGTGCAATTGGAGCAACAACTTTAGATGAGTATCAAAAATATTTTGAAAAAGACAAAGCATTAGAACGTCGTTTCCAGAAAGTAATGGTTGATGAACCAGATACAGAAAGTGCTATTTCAATTCTTCGTGGTATCAAAGAAAAATATGAAACACATCATAAGGTTAGAATTAAAGATGAAGCTATTATTGGTGCTGTAGAATTATCACAACGCTATATTACCAATCGTTTTTTACCAGATAAAGCTATTGATTTGATGGACGAAGCTGCTTCTAAACTGCGAATGGAAATCAATTCAAAGCCTGAAGAATTAGATGTTTTGGATAGAAAAGTAATGCAATTAGAAATAGAAATTGAAGCCATTAAACGGGAAAAAGATGAATCTAAATTAAAATCACTACGATCCGATTTAGCAAATCTTAAGGAAGAACGGAACGAGGTAAATGCGAAATGGAAAAGCGAAAAAGAAGTTGTTGATAATATTCAGCAAATAAAATCTGATATTGAGAACTTCAAACTGGAAGCCGAAAGAGCAGAACGTGATGGAGATTATGGTAAAGTAGCAGAATTACGCTATGGAAAGATAAAAGAAGCACAAGAAGAGCTTGAAGTTTATCAAAAACAATTGCAAGAACAAGCTGAAACGTCTCTAATTAAAGAAGAAGTAACCTATGATGATATCGCTGAAGTAGTTGCAAAATGGACAGGAATTCCTGTAACCAAAATGATACAGAGTGAGCGTGAAAAACTATTGAAGCTTGAAGATGAATTGCACAAACGAGTAG
>CAYTSL010000080.1:3306-7921 GCA_964440415.1 uncultured Flavobacteriaceae bacterium | reverse complement strand
TTTATTCCTGAATAACGCACATTATTACCTTGCATTAATCCACTAACGTTATTAAAATTAGCACTTATGGTAAAAGTCTTTTTAAACATGTTCTGGTTTTCACCTATCAAATAAACTGCTAAAATTAAAAGAGCTAATCCTGTAATAACAAAGACACCTAATTTTAGTGTATTTCCAGTTTCTTTTTTCATGATTACGTTGTTTTAATTATTTAAAAAAGGCTCTTATCTTTTCATCTTTTAATGCTGATAATTCTTTAAAAGAACCTTCAGCATAGTTAATTCCATCAACTAATAATATCATGCGTTCAGACACGACTCTTGCACAGTCTACATCGTGTGTAATGATAAGTGAAGATGTTTTATATTGCTTTTGGATGTTTTTCATTAACTCAATAATTTCTTTTGATGTGATTGGATCTAAACCACTTGTTGGCTCGTCGTAAAGTATTATTTTGGGTTTTAATATTAAAGTTCTTGCTAATGCAACGCGACGTTTCATACCTCCTGATAGTTCAGAGGGCATTAAATCCATGGTATGAGCTAATCCAACACTTTCTAACGCTTCTATAACTAATTCTGTGGTGTCTTTTACAACGCCGAATTTCTTTTTGTGTCGTCTTAATGAGAATTCCAGATTTTCACGGACAGTCATAGAGTCGTATAGCGCACTACCTTGAAATAAAAAGCCAATTTCTGTCCGCAACTCATCTAAATCTGTTTGATTTAATTTGGTAATATCCTTTCCCATTATTTTTATGCTGCCTGAATCTGGTTGCATCAATCCAACCAAACACTTTATCATAACAGATTTCCCAGATCCGGATTTACCCATTATAACTAGGTTTTCGCCTTCATACAGTTCTAAATTAAACCCGTTTAAAACATGATTATCTTCAAAAGATTTATGAAGATCTCTAATTTCAATTATAACCTCTTTGGGGAAATTGCTTTTTGAATTTGATAGTATGTTTTGTTCTGTAAGCATTGTTTAGATTTCAAAAAATATGTCGGTTACAAATACGGCAATAAAATCGATTATAAATAGAAGCATAGAGGAGAAGACCACTGCAGAATTTGCAGCAATACCAACCCCTACTGTACCTTTTTTGCAATAATAACCTTTAAAACAACCAACCAATCCTATTGCATATCCAAAGAAAAAAGTTTTAATAGTTGCTGGAATAATATCACCAAACTCCAATGCATTAAATACCTTATTAAAAAAAAGTACAAAAGAAACTTCTCCTTTAAGGTTTTCAATTATATAAGAACCATAAAGTGCGATTGCATCACCAAAGATCACTAAAACAGGAAGCATAAGTGTAGTTGCCAAAATTCTAGTAACTACAAGATATTTAAACGGATTTGTGCCTGAAACCTCCATGGCATCAATTTGTTCTGTTACACGCATAGAACCTAGTTCTGCTCCTATACCTGAACCAACTTTGCCTGCACATATTAGAGCAATAATTACAGGTCCGATTTCTCTGATAATTGATATACTCACCATAGATGGCATCCAAGATTCAGCACCAAATTCCTGTAGGGTTGGTCTAGTTTGTAAGGTAATAACCAATCCCATTATAAATCCTGTCACACCAACCAATAGAAGCGATTTGTTACCGATGTTATAACACTGTTTAAGAAGTTCTTTATATTCAAACGGTCTACTAAACACTTCTTTAAAAAAACGTCCGGCAAATAATGATAATTCCCCAATTTCTATAAAGAAATCTTGAATTCTGGATTTTATGGTAATAACTTTTGGCATTAGGAACCATTTTACCTTATACTCAAATGTATCATTTACAATAGGTTTATAAAATGATTATAATCATATAACACTGATATAAATCATTTAAAATATCAATAATTAAATGTAAATTTATCTGTTATAATTAATGTCTAGATTTGAACTATGAAAACTACAGTACAAATACAAAATTTGAAATGCAATGGTTGCGCATCAACTATAAAAAATAAACTTTCGGAATTAGAAAACATTAAAGAAGTATCTGTTGATGTTGAAAACGATGCTATTTCCTTTGAGTATGATAAGGAAGATACTCTAGAAACAGTTAAAATACAACTTCATAAACTTGGATATCCATTAGTAGGAGAAGATAATAAACTACCTACTAAAGCCAAATCTTACGTGAGTTGCGCTATTGGACGAATGAATAATTAATATTTCTCCTTCCTGATTTAAATCATTTCATAGCAATTTTGAGATTACTAACTTATACTGTTAATCTAAAAATATAAAAGCTATGACTGCCCAAGTTATTTATAATTCAGATTTGCATTTTGAACATTTGCAATGGAAGAAAGAACTCTTATTTTGGAAAGATGAAATAAAATCTTTTCAGAATAGACTAGTTGAGATTGTTAAAAGATGGTCAGATGATAAGATTTTAGCTGAATTGGGTCAGTTTCATAACAAGTTTTCATCTTATATTAACAAAATTGACCTATTAATCAATGCAATTGATTCTCATGAACATAACATTTCGGCTCATTTAGGAGCAAATGAAGATTGTATAGACAGAGTGCATTTAAAGCACCATGAAGCCTTTAGAGATAAATTGGCCTCATTTCGCTCTGATTACAACGATTTAAAACATAAGTTCTATTTGTTTTTAACAAAGTATATGTAATTTAATAGTATATGTTTTAAAACAAAAAGCTGCGATAATATCGCAGCTTTTTGTTCTTTAAGGATTACTTAATTAAGTAATCTTTTTTGTTTTTCGTGTTTCATTATTGCTTTAACTACAATAAAAATATCTCTTTTTATAGCCTTATAGTCATTAAAATAATTTGTTACTTCCAATAAATAGGTGCTATGTAAAAATCTATAGTGTTTTTCTTCTTTTATTTGATCAATTCCATCAACCAATATCAACAATTCGTTTTCATGATTGATTAATTTTTTAAGTAGCTTTTCTCCAGTCTTTCTCAATTTAGATAGCTGACTTATTATTTTCTTATTTTTAGAAAAGTCTTGATTTTCTATTAATTGTATGGTATAGGATTTTAGCAAATCATCCAGAAAATGTTGCTCATCTTTTATGAATTTCAATTCAGAGATCCAGTTTAGTGATTCAACATGTAGTTCATCTGGGTTTTTAGACTCAATGTATTTAATATTTGGCATTATTGTTTTCATAATTGTATAGTTTATATTTTATTTCACCTAATCCAAGGAAATAATCTTTGTTTTTTTGATAAGTGACATTATTAATAGATTTATTGGTCACTAATTAATCAGCGAGAAATTACCATATATTATTGATTTAAACAATGACAATTATCAGCTAAACAAATTCTAATTCCTATTTAACATTTCAGTTATTTAGGAATAAAAGATCCATATATTAGATTGAATTGTTCTAAATATGTGCTCAATTTATCGAATAAATTTACACTTAATCTATTCATTTTCAAACGCATATTCTTAAAATGCCTTCTTAACGAATTTATTTAATCCTACAACGAGTTTTTAATAGTTGAATGAGTCCTTGTGCATATCTTTGACATGTAATTTTATTTAAAACCCCATAAAAATGAAATACCTACTTAAATATTCAGCTCTTACAGTTTTATTTTTTGCATTTTTTAATTGTGCTACAGAACCAATGGAATTTCTAGATGGATCAACTAATGCATTTGTTGAGGAAATAGAAAATGCAGTTGCAGCAGAAGCACCTTGTAATGACGCAGATCCTAAAGCGAGAATTACTAATAATGGTACAGTTGAGGTAAATCTTGAAATATATGATGTGGCTGGAAACCTAATAGGGCATGAATATAATGTTGAACCTGGTCACCGTACTGAATGGATAAATTTTTCAAGTGGTGAAACAACTTTTTTAGTTAATAATGGTAGTTCAGACAAACTTGTTGTTATAAATATGGGAACTTGTATGACATTTAACATGGAGGTTGATACTAATAATCAAGTTTCAACAAATCAAGTACATCTTTAATCTACTTTAGAACAAATAATGATTACTTTATTTTTGATCGTATTGGTTGTAAAGAATAGAAAAACATTGCCACCGTCTTTAATATTAAGATCTCGTTTAAGTTGATTAACTGAAACCGGAAAATTTCTAATAGCAATATTAGCTTTATATATAAACTCCTTTTTAAGGAGTTTTTTGTTATATGGTAGTACTTTTTCAATTTTAAAACGTCTGCCTGGAAACTCTATTAGCTTATCTAGAGTGTATAAATGGGTATTTGGGTGAAGTTTAAAAAGGTTTAGTTGGTTTGTTATAGATTTGAATGCTCCAGACTTTAAAATGGCTGCATTTGGCTCGTATAAATAGGTTAGAGGTTCACTATAGCTAACTTTTGCCTCTTGTTCATCTTCTATTATGAAATCAAAGGACTCATTTTTTTTAGGTTTAATATTAATAGTTTCTACATTTATCGAATCTTCATAATCCTTTTCTAAAATCCAAAGTATTTCTTTAACCTCGTTATTCACAGCTACAACATGAATGGTTTTAACGTTTTGCAATTCATTAATTCCTACCGAAAAGTCCAGTAATGGAGACGTCTTTATCAATACATTTTTAGAATGCTTAAAAAGTAAATTCAAATGT
>CAYTSL010000080.1:0-3206 GCA_964440415.1 uncultured Flavobacteriaceae bacterium | reverse complement strand
CCAAATCCACCTGTAAGATCAATTAATGAATTTCCAGAAATTAGTTTTGATTTATAGTCTGCAGTTAATTCAGAAGACGTTTGTTCTATGTTTAATTTGTTTGGATAATAAATACCTTTTGAATTAAACCAGGTTGGAAGCTTCTTTTTACATTTTTTTTTAGCTTCAATCTGTTCAATTAGATCTTTTATATCGGCTGTAATATTTTGATTTTTTTTAAATAAAAGTAAAGCAACATCAGAATTTAAATTACTATTTATAAATTCCTGATCTACAGTATTTAATACATTGTCATTCAATATAATACTATAAGTCTTTAGTTAAGCTTTTAACAATTTTGTTATCTGCTAAAAATTCCTTTAAAATCACTTTTATTGCTGTGTAACCAGGAACAGCCACAATTAGTCCAACAATGCCAAATAAAACACCTGCGATTAGTATTACAAGAAATATCTCTAATGGATGTGCTTTTGTAGCCGTAGAGAATATTTTTGGCTGACTGAAGAAATTATCTACTAACTGACCAATTATAAAACCAACTACAACCCATATAGTTTTTGGTAGAATAACAGTTTGAAAATCCATACCTAAAAAGTTGGTCATAGTTAAAAGCATTATTAAAAATCCTCCTATTAAAGGTCCTACGTAAGGGATTAAATTCAAAAGCGCGCATAAAAATGCAATAACAATAGCGTTATCTACTCCTACAATAAGTAAGACAACCGTGTATATTATAAAAAGAATAAGAATTTGAAATACCAGCCCTACGAAATATCGCGAAAGTAAATCTTTAATTTTTTCAATAGAGTTTTTTAATCTAACTTCCTTATCATCAGAAACAAAAACCATTAATCCAGATTCCATTAATCTGCTATCCTTCAAAAAGAAAAAGGATATAAATAACACAGAGAACAAGCCAATTGTAAAGCTTCCAATTGTTCCTAATACTGAATTCAATAGATCGGGAATAGCATTAAAATCTAATTTTGATAACAAATTAGACTCTTTAAAAGATTGTTCAATATCGATATCCTTTGCAGATAGATAATCCACTATTTGTTTGTAAAGGTCCTGTAAATTATCTTGAAGTGAATTCACGTCCAGCAATGATAAATTCTGGCTTTGCTCTCTTATTAAAGGGACAAACAAACTAAAAAGACCAAAAAGAACACCAATCATTAAGAACATTGTTACAATGACCGCAATAGTATTCTTGAATTTTAATCGTCTTCGTAAAAAAAGTACAACAGGCCTTCCAATCAAGGAAATGACAGCTGCAATAGCAAGATAAACGATAATGGATTGTATTTTATAAAAAAAGTAAAGAACAATAAAAACACCTAAAATGATCCCTAGAGCTCTTAAAATTCCTTTTGATATTGTTTTTGCATCCATAGGTTAAAGATATAAAACAGTTACATAATTTGCTTTGTTATTTCGTATAAAGCTATGTTGGCGGCTTGAACAACATTCATACTACTATTATGCCCGAACATTTCTATATGAACGACACTATCGGATTGTTTCAAAACAGATTCAGAGACTCCAAATTTCTCATCACCTACAACTAATGCAATGGGTTTTTCCCTAGAAAAATGAAAATTATTAATAGGTAGACTATTAGATGTGATCTCTAATGAAATGATGGTGTATCCTTCTTTTTTTAGAATTTCTACTACTTCTGACGCCTTGTCTTTTACTTCAAAATTGACAACTTTTTCAGTAGCTCTGGAGGTTTTTGTCATTTTCCTACCTAAAGGAATGGATTCGCCACAGAGTATCAGTTTTTCAACTCCAAAGGCATCTGCAATTCTGAATAAGCTACCTATGTTAGGAGCATTGGTGACATTTTCACAAATAAGGATAATGGGAAAAACTTGTTTATTAAAATGGGTATTATAATGTGTTAGTTGCTCCAATAATTTCAATTTTCAAAAGCATATTTAACAATATTTGCTCCCATTTTAAGGGCTTTCTCTCTTATTTCGGCAGGATCATTATGTACCTCTGGATCTTCCCATCCATCACCAAGATCACTTTCAAAAGTGAATAACAAAACCAATCTGTCTTCATAAAAAATACCAAGTGCTTGTGGACGTTTGCCATCATGCTCGTGGATTTTTGGTAATCCTTGAGGAAATTTAAAAGCAATATTAAAAATCTCATGATTAGCAGGAATTTCTACTAGATCGTTATTAGGGAATACTTTCTTTATTTCTTTTGTGATATAAGGTTCCATTCCGTAATTATCATCAATATGTAAAAAACCTCCAGAGATTAGGTAATTGCGTAAATTCTCTGCATCTCTTTCATTAAAGAAAACATTACCATGACCTGTCATATGGAGTAGTGGATACTGAAAAATATCTACACTGCCTACTTCAACAGTATGTGGTTTGGAGTTAATCGTTGTATTGATATTATCATTGCAATATGCAATTAGATTTGGTACAGCTGTAGGATTGCTATACCAATCACCTCCACCTTTGTATTTTAGAATTGCAATATCTTGTGAAAAAAGACCAATGGATAAAAGTGAAAAAACTAATAAAACTATATGTCTCATTATTATTCGTTTGTAAAAGCTACACTATGACAAGCAACAATTGCTGCTGTTTCAGTACGTAATCTGGTTTCTCCCAAAGTTACAGGAATATAATCATATTGAAGCGCTTGCGCGATTTCTTTAACACTAAAATCACCTTCCGGACCAATTAGAATAGTAACTTCTTGATTTGGTTGCAATTCAGTTTTAAGTGATTTTCTGGTTCCTGTAACAAGTTCAGGATCAACATCACAATGAGCAATGAATAATTGCCCTTTAAAATCCTGTTTAATAAAATCATTAAACTTGATAGCTTGATTTAATTTTGGTAAATAACAGTTAAGTGATTGCTTCATTGCAGATTGCAAGATCTTCTCAAATCGCTCTTGTTTAATGACCTTACGTTCACTATGGTCACATATAATAGGAGTGATGCTATCAATTCCAATTTCTGTAGCTTTTTCCAAAAACCATTCGTAACGATCATTCATTTTAGTTGGTGCCACTGCAAGATGAAGTTTGTAACTGTTTTTAGATTGCAATTCTTTCTCGATAATAGTAGCAACACAACTTTTGATATTAGCAATACTTATTTCAGCTATAAATAACCAGCCCTTACCATTGGTGATATGAAGAATATCGCCTTCCTTTTTACGCAGAA
>CAYTSL010000079.1:0-7945 GCA_964440415.1 uncultured Flavobacteriaceae bacterium | reverse complement strand
GTTTCTCCTGAAATAGCTGAAGATCTAATTTCAATTTCCAAGTCATTTAATGTTAATGCTCAAGTAATTGGCAGAGTTGAAGATTCAAATATTAAAAAATTAACTATTTCTAGTGAGTTTGGAGTTTTTGAGTATTAGTTTATATAAACTCTTTTATTATCAATAAATAACCTATAGTTAAAGCTGTGTCAACAAAGAAAACTGATGCAAATAACATAATTGTAGAAATACCCAAATTATTATAGAATGTAAGAATTCGTTTTCTATTAGTTTGACTAATAAAATACCACAAAAAGACAACCAGTATTAGTTTGGTTCCTATGGCAGTTACAATCTGTGGAGTAAATATTGTAATTAAAATATTTATAGCAAAAGACCATAAAAAGAATGGTTTGTAAAATAGTATAATTGATCCTAGCTTTTGCATAATACATATTTAAACGACGTAACCAGTTGTTTTATTTTGTGTTAGTAATTGAGATACTCGTTAAGCAATAATGATTAATTTAAGATTTCCTTGAACGAAAGTGCTTTGTTAAGCCAACAAACGTCTAAATTAAAGCATAAAACAATTCATAAATTGTCGTACTTTTGCAACACATTTTTAGATATTTATGTTAGAGAAATTACAAATAATTAAGCAACGATTTGATGAGGTTAGTGATCTAATTATTCAACCTGATATTATCACAGATCAGAAGCGATATATTCGATTAAATAAAGAATATAAAGATTTAAAAGTACTGGTAGATAAAGGAGATGAATATAAGGGGTTATTAGCTAATCTGGCAGAAGCAGAAGAGATAATTGCAGATGGAATTGATTCTGAAATGATTGAAATGGCTAAAATGCAATATGATGAAGTAAAGGAAAAAATTCCTTTAATGGAAGATGAAATTAAATTTCTGTTAATACCAAAAGACCCTGAAGACACTAAAAATGCAGTCGTTGAGTTACGTGCTGGAACAGGAGGAGATGAAGCTAGTATTTTTGCTGGTGATCTTTTTAGAATGTATTCAAAATATTGCGAAAGTAAAGGCTGGAAAGTTTCTACAATTGATTTTAGTGAAGGAACTAATGGAGGATTTAAAGAAATTCAATTTGAAGTAATTGGTAAAGATGTATATGGTATCTTGAAGTTTGAAGCGGGAGTACATCGTGTTCAGCGAGTACCTCAAACAGAAACGCAAGGGCGCGTGCATACAAGTGCGGCAACAGTTATGGTGTTTCCTGAAGCCGAGGAGTTTGATGTTGAAATAGATCCCAAGGATGTAAGAATTGATTATTTCTGTTCCTCTGGTCCTGGTGGACAGTCAGTTAATACAACCTATTCAGCGGTTCGTCTTACTCACACACCTACGGGTTTGGTAGCACAATGCCAAGATCAGAAATCGCAACATAAAAATAAAGAGAAAGCATTTAGAGTTTTACGTTCTAGATTATATGATTTAGAACTTGCTAAAAAGCAAGAAGAGGATGCAGCAAAGCGTGGTACTATGGTAACCTCTGGAGATAGAAGTGCAAAGATCAGAACTTATAATTATCCTCAAGGTCGCGTAACAGATCACAGAATTGGATTAACATTGTACGATTTGCAAAATATCATTAATGGTGATATTCAGAAAATTATAGATGAATTAATGTTAGCTGAAAACACAGAGAAACTTAAGGCTAACAGTGACATACTTTAAAATAATGAGCCTCATATAGAGGCTCTTTTAAAATTATGAAAACTGAAGATCTACTTGAACAGATTTATAAAAAACGATCCTTTCTATGTATCGGATTGGATGTCGATCTTAATAAAATTCCTCAACATCTTTTAAAAGAAAAAGATCCAATATTTGCTTTTAATAAGGCAATTATAGATTCTACGAATCATCTTTGTGTTGCTTATAAACCTAATATTGCTTTTTATGAAGCTTATGGTTTACAAGGATGGAAATCTCTTAAGAAGACTATAAACTATCTAAATGAAAAATATCCGGAAATATTTACTATTGCCGATGCCAAGCGAGGTGATATAGGTAATACCAGTACCATGTATGCCAAAGCTTTTTTCGAAGACATGGCGTTTGACAGTATTACTGTTGCTCCATATATGGGTGGAGATTCAGTTGAACCATTTTTAGCTTTTAAAGATAAGCATACTATCCTGTTGGCCTTAACATCCAATACTGGAGCAATTGATTTTCAAACAAAACAAATTGATGGCACAGCATTATATAAACAGGTGCTAGAAACATCCAAAACTTGGACAAATTCTGAAAATCTCATGTATGTTGTTGGAGCTACAAAGGCAGAACATTTAAAGGAGATAAGAAAAATAATTCCCAACAATTTTATTTTGGTTCCTGGTGTTGGAGCTCAAGGTGGTAGTTTAGTAGAAGTTTGTAAATACGGAATTAACAAGCAAGTGGGTCTACTTATTAACTCTTCCAGAGGAATTATCTACGCTTCAAATAAATCAGACTTTGCCGAAGCAGCAGCTAATAAAGCTCTAGAAATACAGCAAAAAATGGAAGAAGAATTGACAAGTCTTAAGCACATATAATATAAAAAGCCAGCAAAAAACTGGCTTTTCATAAACTAACTAACTTAAACAATAATTTATTGAGAAATATTTTATTGTGTTATACAAAGATAACTCTCACTTTGCCAACTTATTGTTAATTAAATATTATAGTTATATTAAATTTTAACCTTAAATGGAGTTGATTAACAAATACTTAACAATTCATTCAATACGTCAACTCCGGAAAAATATTACCAATGGAAAAGATGTTACCATTGCTTTTGATGGTTTGTACAAAAAGAGTAAAGTCCTTCTCTTTGGGAAGGATATATGAAGGGCTTAATCTTGAAGTGCAAATACTTTCTTTAGTAAGTCAGTAGTTCTGGATGATAACTTTGTTCTTATTTCTTTTTCTTCCACTGCAATCATTGTGTAAACTCCTTTAAGAGCTTCATTCGTTACATAATCGGTCAGATCTGGATTTACATCATTTGTGAATGGAATTGTATTATATTTATTTATCAAACTTTCCCAAATCTGATCAGCACCAACTTTACTAAACGAATTTTTAATTACAGGATTAAACTTATCATATAAAGCTGTTTGAGTTTTTCCTGTTAAATATCGAGTTGCTTCATCATCATTACCCAATAAAATGTTTTTAGCATCAGCAAATGTGATTTCTTTTACAGCATTAACAAAAATTGGTGTCGCTTCCTTTACAGCATCTTCTGCTGCTCTATTTAATGCCTTAATGCCATCATCTGCTATACTACTTAAACCAATATCACGTAGTGCTTTGTCAACTTTCTGTAGTTCTTCTGGAAGTAAGATCTTTACCAATTCATTTCTATAAAAACCATCTTTTAGAGTTAGTTTGGTAACCTGTTTGTCAATACCAAAATCTAGAGCTTCACGTAATCCTGAAGCAATATCAGCATTACTTATTTCACCTCCTTGAGGCATTTGGTTAATAACATCTTGTAATTCTGCGCAAGAATGCAAAGTAAATATTGTGATAAATACTAAAATTGATTTTTTCATGATTTAGGTTTTTTTGAGACAACAAATAAAAGTAATAGTTTAATAATTACGAAAAAATAACGGTTTTATTATTGTAAACCATAACCTTCCTATCAATATGAAGTTTAATAGCATTTGAGAGTACTATTTTTTCCAGGTCACGTCCTTTAGCAATTAGATCTTCAATAGAATATGCATGGGAAACATGAGCAACATCCTGCTCTATTATTGGTCCAGCGTCTAACTCTTCAGTTATGTAATGACTAGTTGCACCTATAATTTTAACCCCTCTTTTATAAGCTGAATGATATGGTTTTGCACCAATAAATGCAGGTAAAAATGAGTGGTGAATATTAATTATTTTATTAGGATAATTGCTAATCAATTTATCTGAAACTATCTGCATATAGCGAGCCAATACAACAAAATCAATATTGTGCTCTTCTAACAATTTAAGTTGTTGTTCTTCGGCTTCGGTTTTAGTTTCTTTAGAAACTGGAATGTGATAAAATGGGATATTAAAACTATCCGCAATTAGTTTTAAGTCGTTATGATTACTAATTATAAAAGGAATATTTACATTTAATTCCCCAGAATTGTAGCGTCCTAATATATCATATAAACAGTGATCATATTTGGAAACAAACAGGGCCATATTGATCTTTTCTTCTGAAGAATAGATACGCCACTTCATTTCAAACCTTTCTGCTAAAGAGTCTTTAAACTCATCTTTTAATAGATCAATAGAAAATGAAGCATCAGAAAATTCACTTTCTAAACGCATAAAAAAGATATCTTGTTCCCTGTCTACATGCTGATCTATATATACAATATTACCTTTATTTTTAGCAATAAAATTCGTTACAGAAGCAATAATTCCAGATTGATCTTTGCAATGAATTAAAAGTGTAATTATTTTCATTTTTCTTTCATCAATTAAAAATTAAAATTAACTTAAAATTGAATACTAATGCAAATTCCATGCAATTTTAGATAATCATAAATAGATGACAGTTTTTTTTGATTTATCCGTAAATTGCAAGCAATAAAACTGCATTTATTGCGAATGGAACAAATCAAGCCATATAAACCAAAACATAAAGTACGAATTGTAACGGCTGCTTCTTTATTTGATGGTCATGATGCTGCAATAAACATTATGCGTCGTATTATTCAGTCTACGGGAGTGGAAGTGATACATTTGGGTCATGACAGAAGCGTTGAAGAAGTTGTTAATACAGCCATTCAAGAAGACGCTAATGCTATTGCTTTGACATCCTATCAAGGTGGGCATAATGAGTACTTTAAGTATATGTATGATTTGTTGCAGGAGAAAGGCGGGGAACACATAAAAATATTTGGAGGAGGAGGAGGAGTTATTCTTCCCGAAGAGATCAAGGATTTGATGGATTATGGAATTACACGAATCTATTCTCCGGATGATGGCCGTGAAATGGGACTTCAAGGAATGATAAATGATTTGGTTCAACTATCTGATTTTGCTGTTGGTGATAGCTTAAACGGAGAAGGGAATTTTTTAGCGAAGAAGAATCCTAGAGCTATTGCACGAGTTATTTCATCTGCCGAAAACTTTCCAGATGTTGCTAAAGATACATTGGAAGAAATTCATAACAAGAATAAAAACTCTAAAACACCTGTTCTGGGGATTACTGGTACTGGAGGCGCTGGTAAAAGTAGTCTGGTTGATGAATTGGTAAGGCGGTTTCTAATCGATTTTCCTAAAAAAACAATCGGAATTATTTCTGTTGATCCTTCTAAACGTAAAACCGGAGGAGCATTACTGGGAGATAGAATCAGAATGAATTCTATTAACAATCCACGTGTGTATATGCGTAGTTTGGCAACGCGTCAATCTAATTTGGCTTTGTCAAAACATGTTAATGAAGCTGTCGAGGTATTAAAAGCCGCAGAATTCGATTTGATTATACTTGAGACTTCTGGCATTGGTCAATCTGATACAGAAATTATAGAACACAGTGATGTATCCTTATATGTGATGACACCAGAATTTGGTGCAGCCACTCAATTGGAAAAAATTGATATGCTCGATTTTGCTGACTTGGTTGCAATCAACAAATTTGATAAAAGAGGTGCTCAAGATGCTTTACGTGATGTAAAAAAACAATACATGCGTAATCATAATCTTTGGGATGTTCACCAAGACGATTTACCAGTTTATGGTACTATTGCTTCTCAATTCAACGATCCAGGGATGAATACGCTTTACAAGGCAGTAATGGATAAGTTGGTTGAAAAAACAGATGCAGACTTGAAATCTACATTCGAGATTTCTAATGAGATGAGTGAGAAGATATTTGTGATTCCACCAGCCAGAATACGATACTTATCTGAAATTGCAGAGAATAATCGTTCTTATGATAAAAAGGGAAAGGAACAAGTAGAAATTGCACAAAAATTATATGGGATCTATAAAACAATTGAATCTGTTATAGATTCAGAGCCAAAATTAGATAAAACGGGAATTGATCCAGAATCAGTCAAATCGAGTGTAGGAAAAGACAAAGATTTTGTAAAACTTCTGTTATCTGAATTCGATAGAGTAAAATTAGGTCTTGATAACTACAATTGGGAAGTAATTTTAGGCTGGAATGAGAAGGTGAACAAATATAAAAGCCCAATCTATTCTTTTAAAGTTCGGGATAAAGAAATTAAGATTGAAACTCATACAGAGTCTTTATCACACTCACAAATTCCAAAAGTTGCTTTACCTAAATATGAATCTTGGGGAGAAATTTTAGGTTGGACCTTGCAAGAGAATGTCCCGGGAGAATTCCCATATACTTCGGGTTTGTATCCTTTTAAAAGACAGGGAGAAGATCCGGCTCGCATGTTTGCAGGTGAAGGTGGTCCAGAGAGAACGAACAGACGTTTTCACTACGTTAGCATGGGTTTACCAGCAAAGCGTTTATCAACAGCTTTTGATAGTGTAACCTTGTATGGTAACGATCCAGATCATAGGCCGGATATTTATGGAAAAATAGGAAATGCTGGAGTTTCTATTTGTTGTCTAGATGATGCAAAAAAATTGTATTCAGGTTTCAATTTAGCAGATGTAATGACCTCTGTGAGTATGACCATTAATGGACCAGCTCCTATGCTATTAGGATTTTTCATGAATGCCGCCATTGATCAACATTGTGAATTGTACATTAAGGAAAATGGTCTGGAAAAAGATGTTGAAACTATTATTCAAAAATTATACAAGGGAAAAGAACGTCCTAAATACAATGGAGAATTACCAGAAGGTAATGATGGTTTAGGTTTGATGCTGCTTGGTGTTACAGGAGATCAGGTCTTACCAAATGATGTGTATCAAGAAATAAAGAAGAAAACAATTTCTCAAGTTCGAGGAACGGTTCAAGCAGATATTTTAAAAGAAGATCAGGCACAAAATACCTGTATTTTTTCTACTGAATTCGCTTTGAGACTCATGGGAGATGTACAAGAATATTTTATTAAAAAAAATGTTCGTAATTTCTATTCTGTGTCCATTTCGGGATATCATATTGCAGAAGCAGGAGCAAATCCAATTTCGCAATTAGCATTTACTTTAGCAAACGGATTTACTTATGTTGAATACTATTTGTCAAGAGGAATGGATATTAATAAGTTTGGACCAAACCTATCCTTCTTTTTCTCTAATGGAGTGGATCCAGAATATGCTGTTATAGGTCGAGTAGCGCGGAAAATTTGGTCTAAAGCAATGAAACATAAGTATGGAGCGAATTCAAGAGCTCAAATGCTTAAATATCATATTCAAACGTCTGGTCGCAGTTTGCATGCACAGGAAATAGATTTTAATGATATAAGGACAACACTTCAAGCTTTATATGCTATTTATGATAACTGTAATTCATTACATACAAACGCTTACGATGAAGCCATAACAACACCAACAGAAGAGTCTGTTCGTCGTGCAATGGCAATTCAATTAATCATTAATAGCGAACTTGGATTAGCAAAAAATGAAAATCCAATGCAAGGATCTTTTATTATTGATGAATTAACAGATTTGGTTGAAGAAGCTGTATTGACTGAATTTGATAGAATAACTGAACGTGGTGGTGTTTTAGGAGCTATGGAAACCATGTATCAGCGCAGTAAGATACAGGAAGAAAGTTTGTACTATGAAACCTTGAAGCATAATGGAGAATATCCAATAATTGGTGTGAATACATTTTTAAGTAGTAAAGGGTCTCCTACTATATTGCCTGCAGAAGTGATTAGGGCTACAGAAGAAGAAAAACAGTTTCAAATTAATACCCTTCAAAATCTTCATAAGTATAATGATACTGATGTCTTGTTAAAGGAATTACAACAAAAGGCTATTCATAACCAAAACATTTTTGAATCCTTGATGGAAGC